>JAAYAX010000010.1 GCA_012719175.1 Methanomassiliicoccus sp. | reverse complement strand
GGAGGGATTGGAGTTCCTTGCCGACACCGTGATCAAGCTGGCGAAGGCCGAGGGGCTGCATGCGCACGCGCGCTCGGTGAGCATACGCCGTCAATCCGATGAAGGATAGAGATGTGCGAGGTAATGTTGATCGCTCGTGCGAGGTGGATCCCATGGAAATGAGCGGCAGGTACGAGTGGACAAGGCCCAAGGCCTGGAAGATGGACTGGGAGCTGCGCAGGGAAAGCGAAACGGTTGCGACCTTATCATCGCCAGCATTCTTCGGTACCTCCATGAGAGGCTCCTTCGGAGGAACGGACTACGTGCTCCGCAAGGGTGGCCTGCGTGTCCCAGGAGCGGCCATGAACATCGTTGGTGAAAAGGAAGACCTCGCCGTTCTATCCATCGACTCACTGGGCAAGGGGACCATCTCGTACAAGGGGACGCCTGACCTCAGCTGGGAGCGTACAGGTCAGGGGGAGGACTGGATCGTAATGGAGGAAGGTAAAGGAACATTGTTCACGGTCCACCGGGACGTAAAGAGCAGGCGCCCCCGAGGAGTGGTCACGATCGAGCAAGGTCATCCCGCTCTGGGTCCCATTATCCTCCTCTCCTGGTTCATGATCTCGGCGACCGATCCCTGACATTCCTCGCATCTCGTCCTCCGGTCAGCATCCTTCATCCAGGAGTGCCTCAGGAAATCAAAACCGCCACCTGACGGTGGAAGGATTATATCATGGGAGGATAGTGGAATCTCATTGAACGTCTCGAACGGAGAAAAACAGGATACGAAGGCACCTGCAGCGACGTCTGCAGATGGAGGGACGGAAACCTCATCCTACAGGCCGCCCCTCATCTCCCTGGACCGCTATATCGGGGAGAGGGTCATGATATTCTCGCCGCATCCAGAGGATGACACCCTGGGATGTGGAGGCACGACCCGGCTCCTGTTTGAGAGTGGATGCAACATACTTGCGATATACATGACCGATGGACGCTTCGGCTGCCCCACCATGAGTCCCGAGGAGACAGCCTCCATCAGAAGATTGGAATCGGTCAACTCCGCCACGGTACTTGGCATAGCGAACCTGCAGTTCATGAACCGTCCAGAAGGAGGCCTGCGCTGCGACCGCATCACCATAAAGGAGGCCAGGGAGGCGATGCAGGCCTATAACCCCAGCCTGGTGTTGGTCCCCGATCCTGACGCAGGCCATCCTGACCATCGCGCGGCGTACGAAATCGTCCTTGCCGCCACTGCCGGAGAGGCGGTGGAGGTGCTGCGGTTCGGCGTACACAACGCAGTGCGCCCGGACGTGGTGGTGGACATAACCAAGACCATGGCGTACAAGGAGAAGGCTATGCGGGAGCACCGTACCCAGCAGGACCGCGAGGACTACGTGTCCAAGGTCATGGGCCTCAATGCATACTTGTCGATAGGACGCGGTCCCGAGGTGCAGTTCTGCGAGGCCTTCTCCCGGCCGCAGGGGAACGACCAGTAGCAACGGTGCGATGGCGAGCCGTATTAATACGCTCGTCACATCTCCAGATGATCATGGACCATAGACGATCCTGGAACGAGAACTACTCCCGACCAGATCCCATGTGGAAGGGACCCCCCGGCCCTGCATCCTCCGAGGTCAGCGGAACGGTCCTGGAGCTGGGATGCGGAAACGGCAAGACCGCGAGGGCCCTCGTTCGGAGCGCTGAACGGGTAGTGGGACTGGACTTCTCCCGACCGGGCCTCGATCGTTGCCGTGCCGATGTTCGCTCTGGAAAGCTGGATCTCGTGGAGGGCGATGTCCGCCATCTGCCCTTTTCCGACCACCGCTTCGACCATGTGTTTGCAGTGCACGTCCTGGGGCATCTTGTAGCTGAGGACATGGGGAAGGCAGTAGGGGAGATCGAGAGGGTAACGGTCCCCGGAGGCAAGGTCGTCGTGAGGACCTTCTCGTGCCGGGACATGCGGGCGGGGAAGGGAGAGGAGGTTGAACCTGGCTCATACATAAGAGGGAACGGCATCCTCACCCACTACTTTGAGCGTAGCGAGCTCTCTCAACTGATGGGTAGCTTCCTGGAGGTCTCCCTCGAGGAAATAGTGCAGAAGAAGAGGTACCGTGGATCAGAGCATGTCCGGGCCGAATGGGTAGGGGTCTATCAGACCGTTCTGCCCATGTGTTGAACCGAATTACTGTTGGTACGGTATACCATGGGACCGGTCCGCATGAGGAACGGGGCCAGGGTACGCGGCCTCATCTCTGCCAACATCTTCTTTGCAATGGAGTAGGTGTTCTCGAAAACGCTCAGCCCGCATAGGCGGTTGATCACCCTGATGCTCTCGCAGCGGGAGAATAATCCCAGGTGCTCCTCCACCCTTTCGCTATCCCCCAGACCGTTGTCCAACTTTATGATCTCAGAGTAGCCGTTCTCTTGCAGAAGGGAACGCGCGCACCGACTCATCCGCCTCCTGCCCAGATGCTCATGGGCCTTATACCAATCCTCCACGTAACCCGGTGTTAGGAAAAAGGTGTCGGGATTACGGGACAGAGTTTTCCGGTATTCGGCTTGGCCTCCCATGTTCGCCGCCATGCAATCATCTACAACATCACCGGCGACATCGGTGAGGACCATCAGGGGCACCCTGACATCCTCCTCCAGATCATCGAGGCGGTCGAATGCCCCGTTGCATCGGCCATAGAAGCACAGGCACAGTCCCGAGTGCTCCGCCATGTTGGCTATGGAAAAGTTCACTTTTTTCCTCTGGTCCAATGCATTCTTGCAGCTGGAGGCATCGTTCAGCCAGATCAGAACTGAAAAGCGGTCTTGGATGCTTGCTCGGTGCATCTCACCGGGATCAATGATCTCGGTCTCGATATCTTGCTTCTTCAGCATCCCACTGAGGAGGCGCCCCTCATCATTGTCGATTATGAACGCACGGGATAGGTCCTTGTCCCTAGACAGGATATAGCTCAGCTCGTCAGCTAGAACGACACAGCCTACTATTGATAATACGTTCCCGAGCGCCATGTCGCACCAAGACCTTCTAGGATGTAAATAACATATTTTATTAACTGTCCGAATATTTTAAACAATCTCAATGCCAACCCAGTCTCATTTTTTTATGATCTTTCTCTCTTTTCCCGGTATCTTGCGCAACTTGCCGTTATCCATCGCCCATTGATAGTTCTCCCTTTCCGAGGGCGCCACCAGTACCCTTTCTCCCACCGAGTACTTCTTCTTGGAGACCCATTCCGTGAACCCTGACACCACCTTGTAGACCTCGGCCTCCTCGACCACGTCCTTCCCGACCCTCACGCCCTTGTACTGGGAGTAGCTTCCGTGGAAGACTGTCAAGGCACCCTGGCGCAGCTCCGCGACCTCGCTGCATACCGAGTCCAGGAGGTATCGGTCATGGGTGACGATGATGAACGTTCCGGGAAACTCCGCCAGGGCCATCTCCACCGCATGCTTGGCCATGAGGTCGAGGTAGTTGGTGGGCTCGTCCAGGACGAGGAAGTTCAGGTCCGATGAGAGCAACAGCGCCAGTGCCACCCTGGCCCTCTCCCCTCCGGAGAGGGTGCCAATGGGCCGCTCCGCGTCCTTCTGGTCCAGCTGGAAACGGTAGAGGTATGCCCTTGCCCGGGCTCGTGCCTCCCCCTCCAGGGACTTGTTGATCTGCTCCAACGAGGTCAGCTTGGGGTCCATGAGGTCCTGGCCCTGGGCGTAGTACCCTATGCTGGCCCCGGGAGCGACCCACAGGTCCCCCCTCGCCGGCAGCTCCCCCAGCAAGGCCATGATGAGCGTGGTCTTCCCGGCACCGTTGGGCCCGAACAGACCGATCTTGTCCCCCTTGTCCACGTCTAGGTCCAGGTCCTTGAAGATGACCTTCCCGCCCCGGGTCACCTTGAGGCGTCTGGCGATGACCACGTTCTTCCCGGATTTCTGAGCCGTGCTGATATCGAGGGTGAGGTCCTTCTTCTTGTCCGGGGCCTCCTTCACCTCCATCCGCTCGAGCATTTTCAGCCGGGTCTTGTGGGTGGAGGAGAACCACAGCAAGCGGTGCTGCTCATCGGCGATCCGTGCCTGCCGGTCCCTCTCCCTCGCGTTCTTCTCGAACTCCTTGCGCTGCCTTTCCAGCTCAATAGCCTTCTTGTCCACGAACTGTGAGTAGTTGCCCTGGTAATCACGTAGCTTGGCGTTTTCCAGCTCATAGACCCGCGTTACGGTGCGGTCCAGGAAGTAGCGGTCGTGAGAAACGATGAGCACAGCCCCCTTGAACGCGAGAAGGTAGTCCTCTAGCCACTCCACAGCGTCGATGTCCAGATGATTGGTGGGCTCATCAAGTATCAGCAGGTCGGCCTTCTCCGCCTGTGACAGCACCTTGGCCAACATGACCTTGGTCCTCTCCCCCCCGCTGAGCTCACCTACCTTTCCCTTGAGCTTATCCTCGATGCCGAACTCGCGCATATGTTCGAGCGCCCTCTCGGCATCGCTCATGCCCTGGCGGCCCGCCTCTTCCTGGAGCCTCGCATACTCCAGGGATATCTCGTTCCAGTCCATTCCCCGCGGCAGCTCACCGGATGTCATTATGGACTCCAGCTCTTCGATGCGGACCTGGGCCTCGGTGCGCTGCCCCTCGCTCAAGGTATCACCCACAGTGGTGTCGGCATCGAAGGAGGGGAATTGGGCAAGGTAGACCATCTTGTTGGTCTTCAACGTGAGCTCACCGGTATCCACCCTCTCCACCCCCGTGATGATCTTCAACAAGGTGGTCTTTCCCGCCCCGTTGGGGCCGACGAGGGCTATACGATCGTTGTCATTGATCTGCATGGAGACGTTCTTCAGGATATCCTTGGGACCGAAGGCCTTGGAGACACCTTCCAGGCGGACGAGCATGCCTCCACCTATATTGGCATCGCCCATAAGCTTTGCTTTTCCTGTTCAGGGCTGGAGAGCAGCCACATCGAGGGCGTACCCTTGTGAACAAAGTTAGGTCCTGAAAGGGGAATCGAAGAATCTCCTGCAGCACTGCTGCCAGCAGCCCTCGGAGGCAGCACGATGCCCCCATCGTAGGAAAGGCCAGCAATAATAATGATAGGACCGAAAGCGTAAAATCGCACTTCAATATTCGATGGGCCGAGGAACATGAAGATAAAGCGTTGTGATATCTATGCCCACGTGAAGAGCTATGAGGGAAGGACCGATATGGACGGCTTCCTCGGGTTCATAGACTCTCCCATACGGGACCTGAGGGTCATCAGGCTTCCGGAAGGCCGCATCCGGCTGAAGTACATCGATTCCAACAACAACATACAGAGGGTCGATGTCGGCCCGGACGAGGATGAGGAGATCGAGTTCCCCTGCTGCTAGGGGCAGCTCAGGGTGGGGCTTCGCCTCCTACCGTCCCTACCACTCGGGCTATCGAGGGATGGCATGACTCGCAGAAGGCCCGCATTCGCATCATGAGCTCTCGGAACTTTGGCTCCGACCTCCACTTCCTTATCCTCTCCTCGCTCTCGAACGGCCAGAAGCAGTAGAACAGCCGAGGCTCGTCCACGTCCTGGACCAGCGTACCCATGGACTCCCCGGCGGTCAGCTCGGTGGTCCACTGGGCAAAATCGTTCCAGGTGGAGACGAACTCGTTCTCCCGCCCCGGCTTGATCATCCAGGCTCCGATCGAGTAGTACTTCCTCTCTGTGAGGGTCCTCAACATAGGTGCCTCCATCACGTTCCAACCTCCTGATTTCATCTGTGCTGGCCGGTAATATTTCTATGTAATATCGTTTAGTCTAGGGCCGATGAGGTGATCGCTGCCCGCAAGGTGCTTCTATATTCTACGCTCTACCCTCATCTCCGTCTTTGAACGAGTTCGAACCGTGAGCGAGGACCGTGGTCCAGCGATCATGGGAGCTCCATCCCCCTTCGGCACCGCTTTGCACCTCCAGCAAACAAAGAGCCTCTCGTTTGGGTACGAGCCTAGGTCGATGGTGCTTCCTTAACTAGAAGGAGCGTGGGGCCGCTCATTGACCCCTACCTTCATCATGCTTGGCGCGTTCTCTGATTGAGCATCATGAAGAAGAATCTTCCAGGTGAGGTAGAGGCTAGGTTGAAAGAGATCGAGAACGCCCCCTATGCCATCGCTTTGAAGATGGAGACCGTGTCCGTAGGCGACGGTGAGGCAGTGGTGCGTATGTCCATAAAAGGGATGACCAATGCCCTGGGGAACGGACATGGAGGAGCGGTATACTCGCTGGCGGACCAGGCCTTCGCGCTGGCGGCCAACAGCGAAGGGGACCCCCAGGTGGCCCTGACGGTGAGCATAAGCTACCTGAAGCCGGCCCGGGGGGACCTCGTGGCCACGGCCCGCAAGGTGGGCGAGAGCCGTACCACCGGAGTATATGAGGTCCTGGTCCATGACGGTGAGCAGTTGGTGGCCATTTTTCAAGGCATAGGGTACAGGCTACGAAAGAGGGAGAACAGGTGAGGGCTACAGCTCCGCCTTCCTGTCCGCAAGCCTAGTCTCATAGCGCCGCACCGGTCGGAACAGGTTATCGTTCTCCTTGGAGATGATCGCTCCACCCTGGACCAGCCGCGTTATGGAATCCCTGATCTCGTCCGCGGTGACCTTGCGCCGCAGCGCCTTCTTGAGTCCAGTGAAGGACACGTAATCCAATCCCACCTCGTTCACGCCGCGGTGGATCTCCCGCAGTACCTCCATATCGTGGGGTCCCTGCCTCTCATGCCCGTAAGGGGCCCGGTACTCGTCCCCCACTCTCGAGGAGCCTCCGGGGCGCACATAGTTGATGCGGAGGTCCGCAAAGAACCGGTACAGCTCGCGGAACCACTGGCGGCTCTGGGACAGCATGTCCTCGTCCAGACGGTCCCTTCGGTACAGCCTGCAGAGGGCCATGGCGATCTTGGCCAGGGCGTCCTGGTCGAAGCTGATGTTGTAGCCGGCCAGGGATGGGTCCGACTCCTCGAGTATGGAACCCATCATCTTCTCGATCTGCACCAGCATGGGCTCGCTGACCACCGGTCGCAGGGCCAGGCCGTAGAGCTGGAACTCCAGGACATCAGGGTCAGGGTCCCTGCTCACCGGCCGGTAGGAGGCGTTGTAAATGATCGTGGGGACATGCTGCGGGAGGGGATGATGCGATGGGTCGACCATCTTCAGGTAGTTGTAGGACGCTTCCTCCACCTCGCCGGACACTACCCTTTTGCGCAAGGAGGTCAGGTCCGCGGGCGTGGACAGGAAGTCCATCTCGTAGCGGGGGTGAGGCCGCGTGAACTCCAGGGGCAGGTTGACCTCGATGGAGCGGCGCAGGTCATCGAGGGCCTTCGACGCTCCTGAGAGATCGAAGGACTGAGAGCCAATGCCGCCTGGCCCCATCGCCGTCCGGGGGCAGGAGAGGAGCTGCAGGGCGATGGACTTGTCCAGGTGGTCCTCGTCCCCATCCTTCCAGTTCATTATGACGCGGTGCAGGAAATCATCGGTGTCCAGGTATGGTCGGGGCATGGGAAGCGAGAGAACGCGGGCGCTCTGGACATCATACACTTTCTCATAATCATCGGCCAACGCCGAGCCCCTGGCGAGCGAGCGAACATCATATAGCGGACGCTCCACGATCAGCTCCACCAGCTCCTCCTCGTCGAGGACCACGTCCTCGGGCAGCACGTATGTCCGGGTGGGGTCAGGGGGGAGGAAGGGGCTCTTACGCAGCTGTACCTGGCGCCGTCCCACATATCGGACCCACCCAGCATGCTCTGAGGCAGCGAGCACCTCCCTTTCGAACCCGGCCCAGGGGCCGATCGTCCGGCCCTTCAAGGACACCTGCGCCATGCTACCGTTATTTCACACAACCCCTTATAACGGTTGGCAGGGTCCAGGAGTCAACCAACGATATTTGGCCGCATCAAAGTCCTTCGTGGAACGAATGCTCAATGAACATGAGAGCGAGGATGAGGATCGTCTGGGTGGAACACAGGACCGTTTTATTTAACTACAGAGATGCATGAACGATGAGGTTGAAGTATGGACGAACCTATCACATGGGACCTATCACAGCTTGTCACCGACACCAATACCAATGCTATAGTCGCCAGCCTGGAGAAGCTGGTCGAAGATACGCGTCAGTTCAGGGAGAGATACCAGGGCAAGATCTCAGGTCTGGACCCCCAAGGCCTTCTGAGGTTCCTGGGGGAGAGGGACGCCCTGTACGTTCGGCACGAGGGGAACGCCATGTTCTGCCAGCTAGCATACTCCGCCGATTCCACGGACCCGGTGTCCAAGAGGCTCAATGATGCCGTCAGGAACGCCGGGACCCGGGCTGGCCAGGAGATGGCATTCTCCGATATCGAGCTGGGAGAGCTGATAAAAGGGAGGCCGCAGCTGGTGGACGATCCCGTGCTCACGGAGTACCACCACTACCTGGAAAAGGTCCTGGCGAGGGTGCCCCACCTGCTCTCCGAGGCCGAGGAGCGTCTTGTGATCACCAAGGACCAGAACGGGGTGGATGCGTGGTCCCAGCTGCAGCAGGACTGGCTTTCAACACGCATGTTCCGAATAGAGGTGGATGGCAGCGTCAAGGACCTAGCTTACGGCGAGATCATCAGCTTCTACTCGGACCCCGACCGCAGGAAGAGGAGGGATGCCAATAGCACAGTGTACACGGAACTGGGCAAGGATGAGATACTCTGGGCATCGGCCCTGCGCTCGATATGCTCCGACCACCTGCACATGTGCGAATGGCGTAAGTACGGGGATCCGGTCCATCCCAGTCTGCTCGACAACGATGTGGAGGAAGCGGCCATAGAGGCGTTGATGAGCGTCATGCGGAAGAACGTTATGGTATACCGCCGCTATCTGAAGCTCAAGGCCAGGCTCATGGGCCTGGAGAAGCTTGGCAACTGGGACATTTCCTCCCCTCTTCCCAACGCACCGGACAAGAGGTACGACTGGGGATCCGCCCGACGCACGGTCACGGCCGCATACTCCGCCTTCGATGAACAGTATACCGTATGGGTGGGCGAGATGTACGACCGCAGACACATCGATGCGCAGCCTCGCAAGGGGAAGGCCAGCGGGGCCTTCTGCAGCTACTGGTACTCAGGAAAGAGCGCCTATGTGCTACAAACCTTCAACGGCAGGAGGAGCGACGTCTACACCCAGGCGCATGAGCTGGGGCACGCCATCCATGGTTATTTGGCCTCACGCGCGCAGAACCTCAGCAACTTCAGCGCCGGGTCCTGCATCGCCGAGACCAGCTCCATCTTCGGAGAGCTCCTGCTCACCGATCAGCTCCTGAAGGAGTCCACATCGGACGTGGAGCGCCTGGCGGTCCTTGATACTGTGTGGGAGGAGTTCGGTATGGCCGCCTTCCAGGTCAGCGCCCGCTACCACTTCGAAAAGAGCCTGTACGATGCTATAAAGAACGGGACCTTCCTGGACGGGGAAACGGTGGCGGCATTGTGGACCAAAGCGCGCGATGACGTTTACGGGGATGCTGTGGAATGGCTGCCAGAGATGAAGTGGGAGTGGACGATGAAGATGCATTACTACATCCCCAACTACCGTTTCTACAACTATCCATACGTTTTCGCGCAGCTGTTCGTTTTCGCCCTCTACAGGGTGTACAAGGAGCAGGGGAGGGAGTTCGTACCCAAGATGAAGGCTTTGTTAGCATCTGGATCGAGCCGCTCCCCGGCCCAGCTTGCAGAGTCCCAGGGCTTCGACATAACCTCTGAGGAGTTCTGGCAAAAGGGGATCGACCAGGCCGAGGAGTTCCTGCAGATGATGGAAAGGTTCGCCGGGGACAGGTGAGCTCCACCTGTGCCTAAGTATAGTGCTGGTAGGAGATGTTAACGGAGGTGCATCAGCGGCGTTCGCCGAGGACCCCTGTGAGCTCCTGGTCCAGCCTCTTCAGGGCGAGACGGACCGGTGCCGGGGGGCGGACCTCTAATGCCAGAGCGTCCTTGGGGCATAGGTGAGTGCATCTAGTGCACCCCCGGCAGGCCCTCTCATCGACCTTGGCCTTCCTATCCACCACTGAGATGGCACCCACGCGGCAGAATCCCTTGCGGACGCATGACCCGCATCCATTGCACCTCTCATGTCTAACTAGTATACGGACCCCTGGGATCCGAACATGCTTCACCATCAGCTGCTTGCTGAACCTGGCGGCCGTCCGACCCAGGTTCTCGATGGGGTTATGATATGTGGGGGAGTTGCTCATGGAGTTATTCACCGTGGTAGGTCACGGTCCTCAGGACCGCGATCGTTCCCCTTTCAAGGGAAAGGTCATAATAAGGTTTCCTAAATACCATGCGTCCAGCTTGATTAATGCCTTTGTCCGTGGTTGTCCTTCGGGAGAGGGAGCTACCAGGGCATTGCTGATGCCCATCCCCGAGAGGTCTGTAAGAGCATGATCTGAAAGGAGTCTTACTCACCCGGAGCTGTCTCCATGACAATGCCTGTAGTTGGCATCAAGTCACGGTGGAAGTT
Organism: Methanomassiliicoccus sp.; assembly: GCA_012719175.1. NCBI lineage: Archaea > Methanobacteriati > Thermoplasmatota > Thermoplasmata > Methanomassiliicoccales > Methanomassiliicoccaceae > Methanomassiliicoccus > Methanomassiliicoccus sp. The sequence goes on along the minus strand of JAAYAX010000010.1, from coordinate 1,543 downwards.
CGTAACGATCGCGACGCCCCCTATATCCTAAGGTTCGTCCGGGTGAGGATCTCGATCCCCCCGGATGTCCAGGTGCGGGACGGTCGGTGTTACCTTTGCACAAATGCAAAGAAAGGCCAAAAAGTCGACCGAATGGAAAAGTCGAAGGTAACGGTATAAAATATTTTGACATACAATAGTAACTGCGATAAATGGACAGGATGTTTGAGATCTTGAGCAAAGGAGATAGGTTGTCCCTTGTAGGTCCATGGCCTGGATCTAACTTGAAAAGAGTGATAGCGTGAGCTGCTCAATATCACCCCGCAGCCCTAAGGTCGTGCGGTGGCAGCAAAAATTGGACAACGAGCGGAGATCTAACACAGGAAAGGGGACGTTGGGTTTATGAGGATCCTCCTTGTCGAAGACAATATGGGTGATGCCAAACTGATAAGCATCCTGGTGGAGACATCGACGGTACCGATAGTCATCGAGCACGTGTGTGACGGGGAGAAGGCACTCTACTATCTGGAGTCAGTAGGCGAGGACCACACACCGGACCTGATCCTTCTGGACCTAAAGATGCCACGCATGGATGGGTTCGAATTCCTGAAGATTCGCATGAACAACCCTGAGCTCTCAGCGATCCCTACCATCGTCCTGACGGGTTCCGATGCCATGAACGATAAAGAACTGGCCATGAGCTTGGGGGCTGACATGTACATGATCAAACCCTCATGCATGGACGAAGCTGAGACCCTCGTACCTTCCCTTCTATCGTTCATGAGCTCCAGGTCCCTGGGGTATGCCGACGAGGGCAATGGGATCGATGGGTCCATGGGCTAAGTTCTTGATGTAATCCGCCCCTCGCGCTCCTTGAACATCTCAATCGCCCACAGATGTGCTGGGGTCACCTCAATTTCTGCCATTTTCATCTTTGTCGGTCTCACGGATATGAGGTAGGATATCCCTTTTTACAGGCAGTTGTTCGAGATCTTCCCTTACTAGGAGGGCTCCTCATGTTCGGGCGCACCACGTCCTTCGATGCCCCGTCATCGGTCAAGTGACCAGTGCCCAAATATGTAGTACTTCTCGATATTCTCTTCTTAATCGGAGATGATGTAGATGGCCATCCAGTTGTTTTATAAACTTGTTACTTTCTAAGTTTGTATTTAAGTACTTATCGAAAATGATAATCGTGTATCCCGTGAGCAGTGAATAACTGATTTATACTTACACTTGAAGAAAGACCGGGGAGGTGAGGACTAGTGTATGTGAAATGCCCCATATGCGAAACGCGAGTGGAAACGGAACACATGGAGGAGCTGACAGAGGTGCTCCGGGGCCATATGGCCGGAGTGCATGACATGAAGGTGCCCGAGCTTCCCCTAAAACATGAGGAGTACTGTGAGGGAGGTACGCCGGAGGAAAGGGCCGTGGAAACGTTCAGCGGTACCGATACCTCAAAGCTGACAGGAAAAGCTCAGAGGGAAGTGGAGAGCGTCACCCAGTTCCAGGAACCACGTACGGGTGAGACCGCGGAGGAAAGAGCGGTCAGGACGTTCTC
>JAAYAX010000009.1 GCA_012719175.1 Methanomassiliicoccus sp. | reverse complement strand
TTGCATCCCGCGCCCCCGATGCCCACGGCACGTAACCTTGGCCTCCCCTTACCATCGCTGACCCCCAGGGGGACTATGTCCCTTACCATCCACTTCGACATTCTGTCATACCGTCATAAATCTATCCTGGTAGGAGGCTACTTTCTAAAGCTCATTTTGAGAATCAGGGTTGTCGATGGGTATCTTCACGAGGCGACTTTTCCTAGTTAAACGCTTGATGGGCGGGATTACGCGTGCTTTGAGTTATTATATATAGTATCCTTTTTTTCATTAATGCGATTTAAATACTACCTCGATTACTTGATTAGTTATTACTGACTACATGCTATAATATTAAAATTGATAAAGTAGGAATAAATAAATAGTCTGTGCTTCCAACCAACACCCTAGCCTAAATTGAATAACTTGCGAGGACTAAATAACATGAGTGTCGCCAAATTAAAGGTATTGGGGGGGGCAGAATGAGAGTATGCGTTCTTGGGTTGGGCTATATTGGTCTACCAACAGCGCTTCTTCTGGCCGATGCTGGACATGAGGTCATAGGCGTTGATGTTAACAAGTCATTGATAGAGAAGCTTAACATGAACGTCGTTTCGATCGAGGAACCGATGATGTTGAACCTTTTCAGACGAGCCTCAGAAAGGTTCCATGCCCAGCTAGAAGTGCCCTTAGCGGATGCTTTTTTTATCTGCGTTCCAACTCCTATTGACGGAGAACTTAGGGTCGCCGATCTAACTTGCGTGAAGAATGCTGCGGCAATGATAGCTCCTCAATTAAGGGAGGGTAACTTGGTGATTGTCGAATCCACTGTTCCCCCCGGCACCACGGGAAATCTGGTTATCCCCATATTAAAGAAGAGCGGGCTGGAATCTGACCAGTTCTTTGTTGCTTACTGCTCCGAGCGTGCGCTGCCCGGAAATGTGATACACGAAATGGTCCATAACGACCGCATCGTCGGGGGAAAGGACCTCGGATCGGCAACCAAAGCGATGCTGTTGTATTCATCGTTCGTAAAAGGCACCATCCATCTGACGAACATGAACACGGCCGAGTTCACCAAGGTTATGGAGAACACATTCCGTGATGTCAACATTGCCCTTATCAATGAAATGGCAAAGATCGCTGAGGACAACAATATCGATATTTGGGAGGCAAGAGAGCTGGCGAACAAACACCCACGGGTCAATTATGTAAAGCCTGGTCCAGGGGTGGGAGGTCATTGCATAGCGGTCGATCCATGGTTTTTGACCAACAACCCCAATAATTGCCAGTTGATCAAGGCATCACGAGATGTGAATGACAATATGCCAAATATCGTTCTTAATATGGTCAAATCCATCGTTAAGGACGTGGAGCACCCGATCATTACCGTCTTAGGAGTAGCGTATAAGGGGAACATCTCCGATGCGAGAGAGACCCCCGCAATGAAATTCATCAGATTGGCCTTGAACGAGGGATATGTTATCCGAGTCCATGATCCTCTCGTGAAGAGGTTCGACTATCCACTGGAGGAGCTGAAGGACGCCACGTTTGAGAGCGATTGCGTAGTACTTCTTACCGATCATGAGGTATTCAGAGCCATAAACCCTCAGCAACTTCGTGTAAGGAATAAATTCCTGCTGGACACCCGCAATTTCCTTGATCATGAGGCCTGGAAAAAATCCGGTTTTGATGTGAAGGTTCTCGGACGTCCCGAAATGATAAAAGGAATTCCGAGTATTGAGGAAACTGTAGAACCCAAGATAAAAGGGACCCTGGAACAACGTATCTCCATCTGAGTGGAACAAAATGAGCTTATGGATAGACATAATCAATCCATCACACGCTCTTTTCTTTAGTTCCATTCTTAAGGAACTCCCTGACGAGGAGGTTCAGATAACACTGCGGGAAAGGGCGGAGACGGTGGAGCTGTCGAGGATGCTCGGCATCGAAGGCAAAGTTGTAGGTGCGGACCATAGCTTAAGGGTCTGGAAATCACTGGCGATGGTCGGACGTACCCTCTCCTTGATGAGCACCCTTGATGACTTCGATCAATCTCTGTCCTTCGAGAACGGCATGAGCGTCACGGTCTCTAAGGTCAGGGGGAAGAGGTCCATCCTCCTTTGCGATAATGACCTTAAATTCTACCAAAAACGCTCTTACATGCAAGACCTGGAAACAATGATCAAGGACCGGGCGGATCGTATCATAATACCTCAAGCATGCTTAGATGCATTCTCGCAGCATGTAGACCAGAATATTATCTACACATATGATGGTTTCAAGGAGGATGTGTACATCGCTGATTATTCTCCTGACCCACACTTCAAGGATAGTATTCAATTCGACAACTACGTCGTCCTTAGGCCAGAAGCCCTATCTTCATTCTATGTGAAGGAGCTCCACACCCTCGTTCCTGAGATAATAAAATTGTTCGCAGCTGAGGACATAAAGGTCATATATCTGCCACGGGACAAGGGAGATGCAGATTTCGCTAAAGGCCTTGATGCATACATTCCTGATAAGGCTGTGAACGGCCTTGACCTTTGTTATCACTCAATGGCCGTACTCACGGGTTCCGGAACCATGGCGAGGGAGGCGGCTTGCATGGGAAAGACATCGGTATCCTTCTTTCCTAGCAACGAACTATTATCCGTGGACCAAAGATTAATTGATGAAGGAAAGATGATACACTCCAGAGATCCCAAGGCTATCGTGGAATACGTTATGTCAAGACCACGGCCACATAATCGCCCTGACCTTTCCCGAAGCAAGAAGGTTAAAGCTGATGTCATCGACCTTATCCAGAAATCAAGATATAACTAGCTCTGACGAATTGAGTTTGTTTCAACATTCGATCTTAGACCTGGATGGATACGTAAAAAAGGAAAGCTATGAGGGCTTCGATCCATATGACGCGCTACTTTCACCTCTCCTTCGGACCATACCCGGACGGTATCTCAAGGTTGCAGTGACCCAGCTGATGGTCTATTCACCGTTAAACCTCAGAAAGGTTTTCAAAGTGGAGAAAGGTAGGAATCCTAAGGCTCTGGCTTTGTTCCTCAGCTCATATTGCGACCTGAGAGAGGCGGGGCTCATCTCTCAGACCACGTTCGAATCAAATGCTGCCCTCATCGTAGATGGCCTGATGAGGTCAAGGAGCCAGAGATACCATGGTTACAGTTGGGGCTTCAACTTCCCATGGCAGGACGTGACCAGGTATTCAGAACCGGGATTACCTACGATAGTCGTATCCTCGTTCGTGGGCAACTCCCTCCTTGATGCCTACTCCATCACCAAGGACCCGGAGTACATCCAGGCCGCACAGGGCGTGTGTGAGTTCATATTAGAGGACCTGAACGTCCTGGAAGATGAATATGGCATATGCTACAGTTATACGCCGATCGATCAACATGCGGTCCATAACGCGAACGCCCTAGGAGCTGCTCTGCTCTCCAGGATGTACCATCATACAGGAAGGAGTGACTATTTGGAGGGATCGGTACGGGCCATCGATCATCTTCTCGCACATCAGGAAGAGGACGGCTCATGGGCATACAGCTATGATCCTAAAACTGGAAGCAAACGCATGCAGATCGATTTCCATCAAGGCTTCATCCTAACATCCCTTGCTGAATTCATGGAGTGCTCCGGGCTTCACCGTCCCCAGGACCGTTCGGCTCTGGAAAATGGGGCTAACTTCTATAGGAACGCCCAGTTCCACCCTACTGGACGCGCCTACTGGCGTTTGCCATGGTTAATGCCAACGGACATACACCATCAATCGCAGGGAATACTGACATTCTCCAAGCTCGGCCGATACGATCCTGAGCATCTTCGATTCGCAAGTAAGATAGCCAGATGGACCATTCAGAACATGCAAAGCCCGTCAGGTTATTTTTATTACCAACAGAGCGGGCTCATCAGTAACCGCATCCCGTATATGCGTTGGGGCCAGGCCTGGATGATGCATGCACTGGGAAGACTGTTGCTCTGCCTGCAGACAGATAAGAGGAATCGGGACCTGGTTTAACCGTTGAGATTGAAATATTTCGAGATCGTCAATATTAACGTTACCGCTAGAATGAGGCGTAGGGGTAGTGCGAATCCCTTTTTCTACTCCATGGTCATTGACCATGGGAGCTGAGAGGAGAGGGATCACCTATGCACATTGGTCGAGTTGTAGGTAACAGCGTCATGGAAACGCGGTTCAGGATGAACTTCGGAGAGCCCCTGCAGGTGGGGGAGATGTTGGTGGTGGAGAACGAGACCTCTACGGACCGTTACCTTATACGGGTCATGGACATATTCCATGGGGCCGATTCCGATGAGAAGGACTGGCTGGTGACCCACGCAGGCCAGGCATTAAAGCAGGATGCGGAGATGGACGTCTTCGACCTCGAGCGCATCAAGGGGAAGCTCTTCTGTGCAGGTATCTCCATCCCCCTGGGCTGCATCGGGAGCACTTTCCGGAAGACCAAGACCATTCCTCACCACTTCTCCAAGGTGCGCCGGACCGATATCCGTGATTATGAGTTCTTGAAGGAAAGCCTCGGCGACATCCAGGTGGGCAACCTTCGCTCCGGGGACCAGGTCCTGGACTTTCCTGTAGGCATCACGGGGCAGGCCATACCACACCATATCGGCATCTTCGCCACAACGGGTATGGGCAAGAGCAATCTCATGAAGAACCTGGCCCTGTCGTGCATGAGCATACGCAGGTACGGCTTCCTCATCCTCGATCCTCACGGCGAGTACTATGATGGCGGCGAGGCCAAGAAGAGGGGTTTGAAGCACGCCGGACGTCCTGATGCCCTGGTGGTGTTCTCCTCCCGGAAACTGGATGGCCCATATAACAGCCTGTACCTCGCTTCCTCGGAGATCGAGATCGCCGACCTACAGAATCTCTATGAGTTCACCGAGCCCCAGAAGGAGTGCATGCAGTCCGCCCAGTACCGCTACGGTGAGAACTGGCTGGTGGAGCTGAACGACCGCTCGGTGGCCGCTATAAACAAGGACCTGGGGGAGAAATATCACGAGGGTACGATCAACGTGATAAAGCGTCGTCTGGAGAACCTCTTCCGCCTTGACCTGGTCACCAGGGACCCCAAGCTCTCCGTCACCAAGAACATCATCGACTCCCTCCACGACTGCAAGGTCGTCCTGGTGGACACGTCCAACATGTTCGAGACCGAGGAGCTTCTCATCTCCACGGTGCTCTCGCGGGCCATCTTTGAAAGGAACAAGGAGCTTTACGGAGATAAGGAGAGGTTCGATAAGCTTCCACCAGTGCTCATCGCCCTGGAGGAGGCGCAGCGTGTTCTCACCGAGGCCAAGGGGAGCATCTTCGCGCAGATCGCCCGGGAAGGAAGGAAGTTCAAGACCGGCCTGTGCGCGGTGTCCCAGCAGCCTAAGTTGATCGACAGCGAGATCATATCCCAGTTCAACACCCTCTTCGTCCTCGGCCTGGCAGACCGCAAGGACCGGGACATACTGAAGAACTCCGCTAAGCAGGACATCTCCCAGCTGGAGAACGAGATCCAGATGCTGATGCCAGGGGAGGCGCTGATAGCGTCCCCGTTCACACCTTTCGCGGTGCCTGTGAAGATCCACCTCTATGAGGAGTACCTGGCGAGTGTGCCGGCGATGGGGACGGAGAAGTTAGCGTCCACACGAACGGTCCCGGACAGGGGATTCTACTGACAGAGTCAATGTGAATAGTTTGGTGAGGCAACTTCGGGCAACTGGGGAAAAAGACTAAAGCGGAGCGTCAGCTTTGTGGGCTCGGCGAGGGTGTCGATCTGAAGGTCGTTCACGTGGCGGATACTCACCTGGGCTTCTCCGCGTACCGCAAGGTGTGCGAGAAGGACGGTCCTTACAAGGGCTTGAACCAGCGTGAGGTGGACACATACCGCTCGTTCGAGGCGTTCGTGGACAGTGTCCTGGAGCTTCGACCCGACGTGGTACTGCACAGCGGCGATCTCTTCGACACCGTGAGGCCGTCCAACCGTGCCCTGAGCTTCGCCCTGGAGCAGCTGGTGCGACTGTCGCAGGCGAAGATACCAGTGGTGATCATAGCCGGCAACCACTCCACTCCCCGACTGAGGGAGACAGGCAGCGCCTTCCGGCTCTTCGAGCACCTTGATGGCATATATCCAGTTTATCGAGGCGAGTATCAGAGGATCGTCATCGGGGACCTCACAGTTCACGCCGTGCCCCACTCCGAGGGGGAGGGCTTCAAGGAGCAGCTACCGCTCATCCAGAGGAGCGATGCGACACGCTTTAACATCGCCATGCTCCATGCTGGCGTGGTGGGGTTCAGCGAGTTCAAGATGAACGAGTTCAACGAGCAGCTGGTCGACACTGGTTACCTCCGGGACGACATGGACTACATCGCCCTGGGCCACTACCACCAGCGCTACGATGTGAAGAGTAACGCGGCCTATTCCGGCTCCACCGAGCGCTTCTCCTTTTCGGAGGCGGGACAGCCTAAGGGCTTCTACGTCCTGGACCTGGAGGCCGGGAGCAGGACCTTCCGCGAGCTGCCCACCCGCCCCATGCTGGACCTGGGCCCTGTGGACGCACGAGGGATGGAGCCGACAACGCTGAAGGAGGAACTGGAGGGCCTCCTGTCTCAGGAACTGGAGGACAAGATTGTAAGGCTGGTGGTCAAGAACCTGAGCCGATCCCTATATGTGACGGTGGACTTCAAGCGACTCCGTGACCTGGCCGCCCGGGCCGCGCACTTCGAGCCCAAGTTCGAGGTCGTCCAGGAGGGGGTCTCGATCCAGGTAGGCTCCTCCGCCCTGACCTCCCTGGAAGAGGAGTTCGTGTCGTATCTGGACCGTTATCCCATCGACAATGTTGACAAGGACACGCTCAAGCTGTGCGGCCTGGAGTACCTCAAGAGGGGGCTGGAAGGATCAGACTGATCTACCTGGAGCTGATAAACTATCGGAAGTTCAGGCATGCCCGGGTGGAGTTCCCTGAGGGCGTGATCGGAATCATGGGACCCAACGGGGCCGGCAAGAGCACTCTCATTGAGGCGGTCTCCTGGGCCCTTTATGGTAACCGCAGCGAGAGCCGCAGCGGGAAGGAAGGCATCAAGAGGAGCGGGGCAGGGCCCCATGAGGACTGCGCTGTGGAACTGGAGTTCGAGCTGGGCCAGGTCCAGTACCGGCTCAAACGTTCCCTGCGGGGGAAGGACCTAAAGACCGAGGCCGAGCTTATGGCCGGCGGCGGCGTCATCGCCAAGAGCGATCGCGGGGTGACGAAGAAGATCGAGGAAATACTGGGTATGGACCACCAGGCGTTCTTCATCTCGGTGTTCGCCCGGCAGAAGGACCTATCCGCCCTATCTGCTCTGACCCCCGCAGACAGAAAGAGGCTGGTGATGCGAATGCTCCAACTGGACGTCCTACAGGACGTGGTGGACGGGATCCGCCGGGATGTTAAGAGCGAGCGGCAGCTCTTACAAGCGGTCAACGAGCAGCTGATGACCCCGGACCGCAGGGAGCGCAAGGTCGTCCTGGGCGAGGAGATCGATTCCCTAGAGTCCCAGATCGCCGAGCTGCATCAGGAGATGGCAACCGCCAACGAGGAAGCGAGGGCCAGGGAGACGGAACTGGAAGCAACAAAAGGCAGGAGAGAATGGCTCTCCCTTAAGGAGGAGGAGCACAGGAGAGTGGAGCGTCGGGCCCTGGACAAGCGGAAGGAGGTCGAGGAGGGGCGTCGGGCCCTGGAGCTTCTGGACGGGGATGTGCGCAAGATCAGGCAGAGGCTCGCCGCCCTGCCGTCGCTGGAGCAGCAGGAGAAGGAGCTGGAGGCCCTGATATCCCGGAAGGAACTGATGGACGAGGGCCTGGGGCGATACGAACGAAGGAAGGCCATAGCTCAGAACATCAACCGCATCCGCGACGAGATACGTAAGAACGATGAGGCATGGACGAACGCCCAGGAGGAGATTAACACGCTGAAGGGCCCCCAGGACAGCCTGATGAGGGTGACGTCCAATCTGGAGCTTTTGGACCAGACCCTCGCAGAAAGGAGGGAGTCCCTGGCCCGACTAGGATCGGAGAGGCAGCGGCTGCAACGCGAGACAGATGACCTGGGCACCAAGACCAAGGAGATGTCACGTCTGGGGCCGGAGAGCATCTGCCCCACCTGCGAGCGGCCCCTGGGGGAGCACCATCACCACCTGGTCATCAAGCTGGATGAGGAGCGCTCCCAGAAATCCGCCCAGCTCCACCAGCTGGACTGTGAGCTTCAGGACATCCGGGAGGAGACGGAGCAGGCAAGGCGGCGCAAGGAGCTACTGGAGGAGAGGAAGAAGAAGCTGCAGGACGACGTCGACCGGGAGAGGACGCTGTCCGCTCGCGTGGAAGGCTTCGAGCAGAGATCGAACGAACTCTCTGCCGATCTGGCCAGGACGGTGCAGGAGATGGAGTCCATGGGTGAGGTCAGCTTCGACCCCTCGGAGCACAGGGAGGTGAGGGAGAGTATCACCGCTCTGAGACCGCTCGCCGAGAGGGCCAAGAAGCTGAGGGGAGAGTGCTCCAACCTCCCCGACCTGGAGCAGAGGATGGCGGAGAGGAGGTCATCGATGGAGCTTCTCGAAAGGGAGCTGAGGAGCGCAGAGGAGGAACTCGCGGCGGTAGGGTTCTTTCCCCAGGAGCTGCAGTCGGCCAGGGACGCGTACGATGCTGCCTTCCATGCCCGGGAGGCGGCGTATGCAGAGGTGTCCCGCAAGGCCATGGCCCTGGAGCTGGCCGCCGGGCGAAGGGACGACCGTAAGGTGGCCTTGGATGAGGTCCTGGAGAAGGAGAGGGGAGTGTCTCTCCGAGCCACCAAGGTGGAGCAGCTGGCAACCCTGGAGAAGGTGATGCTGGACTTCAAGCAGAACGTCATGGAACGGGTGGTCCCCACCCTCTCCGAGGTCTCCTCCCATCTCTTCACTGACATGACCGACTCCCGCTACGGGGGGATCGAGCTGGACGAGGATTACGAGATGCAGATCTACGACGGTGGCGACAAGTACCCGCTGAGCCGGTTCTCGGGAGGCGAGGGGGACCTGGCCAATCTAAGCCTGCGGCTGGCCATCTCCAGGCTGCTGGCCGACCGCTCCGGCAACGACATCAACTTCCTGATCCTGGATGAGATATTCGGTTCCCAGGACCACACTCGCAAGAGGAACATCATGACCACCCTGAACCGTCTGGAGAAGCAGTTCCATCAGATCATCCTCATCACGCACATCGACGACACCAAGGACCTGATGACCAATGTCATCACCATAAAGGAGCTTGAGGACGGCACCAGCGCCATCGAGTATTGAAGAAAAATGGACCGGGGCGACCTCAGAACCGCCCCAGGATCTCCTTCCTCTTCTGCTGGTACTCCTCCTCGGAGATCAGGTTCTTGTCCCGCATCTCTTTGAGCTTTATCATCCTCTCCTCGGCCTCCGCCGTGGGTATGGACGGTTGAGACGGAGCTGCCGTAGATGCGGCTGGCTGCACCGCGGGCGCAGAAGTAGCGTAGGTCTGCGCTGGCTGAGCAGCGGACTGGGAGGGGGCATAGGCCGGCGCTGGCTGGCTCACGACCTGAGGCGCAACGTAGGTCGGGGCAGGAGCGGGGACGTACTGCACCGTCTGCCTCCGGTTCGCTGAGAAGATGATCTCCTCGGCGACCTTACGGACCTGGAAGGGCTTGGGGATATTATCCCAGACTATGGCGCCACCGGACTTCATCATCTCCCGGGGGTCGCTGCTCTGTATGCCACCCATCTCGCCCGCGGTAGCGAACATCACGTCCCCGTACCCCAGTATGCGCTCGATGAGAGGCTGCACCACCGTCACGTTCTGCACCCTGTCTATCTGGGTGTCGGCGAACATTATGTTGAAGATGCCATACTGGGTCATGATCCTGCGATCGGAGATCGCAAAGAAGGTGTGGGACCATATCAAGTACTCTATGGCAAAGGCCAGCAGGCCGATTATCATGGGGATGAAGTACACCAGGCCGTTGACATGAACGTTAAGGACGACGAGAACTATTATCGCCACAGAGATCAGGCCGGATAATAACCCCCATTTGCGGTGCACCCCTACCATGAGCACGACCAGCAGCAGCATGGCCAACAATGCCAGGAATGTGCCTAGGTTCGCCAGGTCCACTTCCTGATTGCTCTGCAGGATCGCCATAACCCCGAACAGGCCACCGAAGACGAATAGGAGGAGCGAGCGCAGGAAGTAAACCACGATGGATGGCCTCCCCTCCCATAAGATCCTCTCACCGGTCACGAGGTGCTTTTTCGGGAACTTGTGCCGCTCTCCCTCATTAGGTGCTGCGTTGGTCGTCATGTTTAGCCCCAGTGTAGTCTGGACCAGATTCTCCTGGCAGTATATTTACCATTTTATCTTGGCTCAATCCCCCCACACCGCCTCCAGGTCCACATGTCGCTTCACCACGTCCGCGATCTGGGATATCTTGGTCCCATCCTCTGGGTCGATGCGGGCGATCAGATGCTCTATCATCTCCGCCGCCTCCATGGTGTTGTGTCGTGTCACCAGGATGGGGACGCCCACCTCGTAGGCTTTGGTCATCACCGTCTTGGACGGGAACATGCCGCCGGTCAGGACCAGGCAGGACGTGTCCGTGGACAGGGCGGCCATCTGGATGTCGGTGCGGTCGCCCCCGGTGATGATGGCCTTTCTCGTGACCCGGCGCATGTGGAGCATGGCCGTCTCTATGGTCATGGCCCCTATCAGGACCCTCTCCACCATCCCGTCCATGCCCCTGTCGCCATTGATCACCTCGGCCCCTATGGCGTCGGCCACCTCTTTCACCCGGAAGGCGCGCAGCTCCTTGACCGGAGGGATCATCCCCAGCACGCGGATGCCCCGCCTCTCCAGGAGCCTGCCCATCTTCATGTCCTCGACCTGGTTGAGCACCACTCCCCGGAAATGCACTGGATACTGGTCCATCAGCCTCCGCAGCATGCAGATCTTGTCCAGGGCAGATATCTGGGCCGATGAGACCAGCACCACCTGGGCGTCCATGGCCTGGGCGATGGTCATCCCTGAGACCGACCCCATGCAGCCGGTGGTTATGTCCCGGGTGCCCTCTACCAGCATGGCCTCCGCTCCTTCCTTGACCTTATCGTAGGCCTTGAGGATATCCTCCATTCCCACCGGCTGGTAGATATCATACGTCAGAGGGCACAGTTCCTCCTCGTCGAACGTCAGGCGCAGCGCCCTCTTCATTAGGAGGGCGTCCTGATCGACAACCTTGCCGTCCACGTTCATCACGACCTCTTTGAACGGCTTGAAGTATCCCACCTTGACGGGGCAGTTCTTGGCCAGCCCCAGGGTCACCATGCTCTTACCAGACCTCTCCACCACGGAACTTAGAAACAGGGTCTTCATCAGCTCACCCTCTTTATGGTCACCAGCGCATCCACCGCGCCGCAACCCTGGCCCTCGTCACCGACCATGACGGGGTTTATCTCGAACTCAGTTATCTCCGGGAAGTCCAGGGCGATCTGGGCCACACCGAAGATGATGCTCTTGAGTGCGTTCACATCGGCCGGACGGCGGCCCCGGGCACCCGTCAGAATAGGATATGCCTTGATGGAGCGTATCATATCGTCCACGCTCTCCTCCGTAAGCGGTACCACGCGGTGGCTGACATCCTTCATGACCTCCACGAATATTCCGCCCAGACCGAACGTCATCACCGGTCCGAAGGTCTCGTCGCGGACCATGCCAACTATGACCTCCCGTCCACTGAACATCTTCTCCACGGTGACCCCGTTTATCCGCGCCATGGGCATGCGTGAGCGTACCTGGGACATCATGAGCTGGTAGCTTCGGCGGACCTCGTCATCGCTCCGCAGGTTGACGGCCACGCCTCCCACATCGGTCTTGTGGGCTATGTCCGGGGAAGATACCTTCATGACCACGGGGTAGCCGATGACGTGGGCAAGTTTGACCGCCTCATCGGCGGTACGCGCCTCTCCTTCGGGGGGGACGGGCATTCCGTACGCCATCAGGATCTCCTTCCCCTCGCTCTCGGTGAGCGCGGTCCGGCCTTCCGCCCTTACCCGGTCCAGCAGCCTCCTCACTGCCGCCTGATCTCCCAGCACGGGCGGCGCATCGCGCTCGGTCCTGCGGTCCTGCATCTCCTTGTAGTCGACCATCGCTGCCAGGGCCCGAACGGCTCGGTCCGGCGACTGGTAGCAGGGCACACCGGCCTCCATGAGTATGCGGGAGCCCTTAGCCACATCCTCGCCGCCCACGAACGCCGTGGCCACCGGTACCCGGGTGGTCCCGGAGAAGGCGGCGATGGTGCTCGCCACGCTGGTGACGTCCAGCATGTCCGTGGGCGCCAGCATGGCCAGGACCATATGCACATGGGGATCCTCCATCACGGTGTTGATGGCATGCTCGAAGCGGGCGGAGTCCGCATCCCCGATCACGTCCACGGGATTGTACAGGCCTGCCTCCTCCGGCAGACCCGATGCCAGCCGCTCCACCGTCTCCTTTGTGAAGGACGCCAGGGTTATGCCGTGATCGGACACCGCATCTGCTGCGAGAACGCCCAGGCCACCGGCGTTAGTGACGATCGCCAGCCCATCTCCCTGCGGGAGGGCGAGCGTTCCGAAGGCCTGGAGCAGGTCGAACAGCTCATCGATGGTGTCCACGCGTATTACTCCTGACTGCGCCAGGGCGGCCTCGTAGACCTGGTCGCTGCCCGAAAGGGCCCCGGTGTGGGATGAGGTCGCCTTCGCTCCGAAGGCGGTACGACCTGCCTTGAGGGCGATCACCGGCTTCTCGCGCGTCACCGCCCTCGCAGCCGTCATGAACTCCTGGCCGCGGGCCATGCCCTCGATGTACATGCCGATGACCCTGGTGCCTTCATCATCCTTGAGATAGGTCATCAGGTCCGCCTCATCGATGTCCAGCTTGTTGCCGACGGACACGAACTTGGAGAAGCCGATCCTGGTCGCCCGGGCCCAGTCCAGCACCACCGAACAGATAGCCCCGGACTGCGAGGTGATGGCCACCGACCCCTCCCTCGGATAGTCATTGGTGAAGGTGGCGTTCATGCCGTTGGATGTGCTGATGACCCCTAGGCAGTTGGGGCCCAGCACACGGATGCCGTGCTTGCGGGCTATCTCCCCCACCTGCTGTTCCAGCTCCGCGCCCTTCCTGCCGGTCTCCTTGAAGCCGGCGGTGATGACCACGGCCACCTTCACCCTCTTCTCTCCTGCATCCTCCATCACCTGGGGAACGGCGTGGTTGGGAACGGTGATCACCACCATCTCCACCTCACCCGGTATCGAGGATACGTCCGGGTACGTCCTCAGGCCGAGGATGTTGTCCGCCTTGGGGTTCACCGGGTACAGCGCCCCGCGGTAGCCGGAGCCGATGATGTTCCTGAGAACCACATGACCGATCTTGCCCTCCGATCTTGAGGCCCCCACCACTGCTATGGAAGAGGCCTCGAACAGCTCCCTCAACCCCCCGACCGGTCCCACGTTCACCATATCGTCGTAGATGGGCTTTATCATTTTGGGCATGTCCTCGCCACGGATCACGGTGATGACCTCTGGCCTTAGCGCTTGCTCATCAGGAAGGGGCCCACGGCCGAATGGTCGTCCACCGGTATGTCCTTCTCCTTGTGGGCGATGCCTAGATGGTCCATCAGCTGCAAAGCGTTCCTGACGGATTTGGCCCTGCTATTGTTGCAGAAATAGGCGCGCGTCTGGGAACGAGTGGCAGACACCACCTGCACACTTGCTGCCAGCTTCTTCATCTCCTCATCATCATAAAGGTGGTCGAAGCGGCTGAGGCGGAGGGACTCCTCCTGCTCCTGGTCCGACCAAACTTCCCGTGTACGCCCGTGGAAGCGGAAGTAGGCGTGGTTGGCAGAACATTTCCTACCTGCAGGAGCTTCCGGTCCGTCCGCCAGGACATTGGCGACATTGAGGGACTGCAACAGTTCGAACGCCTGTTCCTCCAGATCCCCGCTGGTGCCGTCGAACCACGAACCGTGGCGGAACTCCACGGCGTAGCGGTAGACGTCCGTGTCCAGAGCGCTGAGGGCGCTGCGCAGGGCCTCACGGGGTCCTTCCTCGTTCTCGAAGGAGGGTGACAGTTGCAGCAGGGCCGCTCCCAGCAGTCCGCTCTCCGCCAACGGCTTGACGCAGCGGACCTCGAATGACGAGGCCATGACCCCTGCCTGCTCGCCCTCGTTCTTTACTAGGGCTTGATGAGTGACCGTCTGCGGCATCTTCACGGAGAACTCGAAGTCCTTCAGCACGGAGCCTTTCTTTATCCAACCGTTAACGATGAAATCCTCCGGTTCGCGGAAGAAGGTGCTGTTTATCTCCACTGTGTTGAAGTAGCCGGAGTAATATCTGAGCCATTCCTCCTTCTTTTTGGCCATGTTGACAGGGTAGAACCTACCTACCCAATCCTCGAAAGACCATCCGCTACAGCCGATAAACACGAGACCCCCAATGATGATGCCTTCCGAGGATACATATAGCTTCCCTGTGGAAGTTCAACCCGGACATGGCCTGTCCATCGTTGGCGTGATCTTCCTGGTAGGTCTCATGCAAACTCTTAAGCCTGGTGCGTCCATGGCCTTTTCGCTCTTAGAGATCGGGGACGATCAGTGAATCCCCTTGCATGCTAGGGGCGCACAGTGTGTCGTTATTATGGGTCTTTCCATGAACAACGATGTGACATCGGGTCATGATTGGGAAACAACCCCGACGCACGACAAACAACCCCCGGCCTGGGTCAGTGTGGGGAGAATAGGCACACGCCGTCCATGAACCAATCTGTTACGGCTCGGGGGACAATCCGAACCTTATCCTTTTCTTCGAGGTGGGTCTTTTCATCGGCAGCAATCGAGCTGTCCCCTGACCGTTGGTCCAGGAAAGGGGATCGAGCACCTTCGCCTCTTGAAGGAACAGATGTGCCTCTTCCAGGTCTCCCTTCCGGTGAAGGACCACAGATATTTGCACCTTGCAGGCGGCCCTCTCGCTGGCGTTCCTGCAGGCGCGCAGGGCCCGACCATATGAGCGCAAGGCTGAGTCGAGGTCACCGTTGCTGAGCTCGAAGGAACCTTGGGCCATCGCCTGGTCATAGTTGGACGATGGTCGCTGACCGTTCCCGCCTGATCCATCCCGCGTCCGAGGGGGGATTCTGATGGTGCTGACGTGGTCGCCCTTGGAGCGTTCACGTCGTGAGCTGCGCCCTGAGGGTCGGTCCCGGCCGTGTATCGAACGAGAGATGTATGGACGATGCAGGGGAATCGAGATGAGGGTGGCCGTCCACGCTAGGAAGGTTCCCAGGCCCATCCTATGTAATGATGCGGCCAGCATCTCCAGTAGGCCCTCGGACCCCGTGGTCCTCCCCAGCGAGCCGATGAGGGTGAGGGTGAGAAGCACGAGCCCCGAGAGCTGCAGGAACCACGCCTTCTCCCACCACAGAGACGACAGTAGGCCGGCGAGGAACGCCGTTCCAAAAATAAGGAAAAGGAAGTTCGCATCCCCTCCCTCCACCATCAGATCGATGAGCCTGGCCTCGATGTAGTGCGTCCCGTATCTTATCTCAGACCACGCAAGGAATACGCTGGCAATTCCCAGCGCGAGCGCCGCCAGCTGCGACCAGCTAGGCCTCTTTGTCCAGACCGACTGCATAAATTATCACTGGGAGGGCCAGGGATGGGCAAGGGTGAAGATCTCAGCGCGTACAGTGATGCTAACATGCTTTTAACAAGAGCATCAGCGGCTGCGGTCTGGCCTGCGAGGTCGTTGCTCAACCCAGGAAGACCTTGGTTCCAAGCATGTGGTCGACAACGAAGAGGTCCTCGCGGCCCCCGTTGTCCCGCGCCCGTATGAAACGTTCCAGCTTGGCGTCCATCTCATCGGCGAATGTCAGGGCCAGGGCCTCCGGTATCGAGGGAAGGGTGGGAGACCCCTTCTCGTAAGCACCGTGGCTGGCCAGGACCATATGCACCAGCTTGGTCCTCAGGGTCTCGGGGAAATCAGGGCACCGAGAGCAAGTGTCCTCCACCATCTGGGCACCTATCACGATGTGTCCCCTCAACCGACCGTCCACCGACTCGGTGATGGCCGTGGAGACGTTGTAGCACCTCACCTTGCCGATGTCATGCAGGACCGCCGATGCCAGCAGAAGATCGCGGTCCAGTTCATCGTAGAGCTGCGAAATGAAGTCGCAAGCCCGGGCCACTTTGAGGGTGTGCTCCAGCAACCCTCCTACCCATGCGCAGTGGTACGAAACGGATGCGGGGGATCTCTTAAAGGCAGTGACCAGAGCGGGGTCCGAGAACATGAGCTCCAGCATGCGGCGGATGTTCTCATCCCTGATCTGGGACAACAGATCCAGCAGTTCCTGGAACATGACCTCCGGATCCTTCTTGGAGGTGACAATGAACTCCGCGAGGTCGTAGGTGCCCTCCTTGGCCTCCTCGAGGATGTCACCGTTACCTTGGTTCACCTGCACCACCACCGAATCCCCGAAGAGGTCGCTACGGCCCCTCACACGGACCATGCTGCCCTCGCGCAGCGCCTCGTAGGTGCTGCGTACCGAGGCCTCCTCGCCCTTTCCCCAGAAATTGACCTTTATCTCTCCCGTGGCATCGGAGACGACGATGCTGAAGAAGTAACCAGCCTTCTTCCCCTTCCGAGGGGGGTCCTTCTTCTTGATAGCATATATGCAGTCGATCTCCAATCCTTTCTCTGATATCTCATTTACCCATTGGCGCCCGGCGGCCATCGATCTCTCCCGGGGGCGGGATATCCCCCGCCTCTAATAATGAATGGGGTGCCGGAGGCCCTCATGAACGTGAAAGGTCCACCTTCTTCGCTGCCAGCCGCCTCAGCCAATCCTCGGACTCTCTCCACCTGGGGTAGAGGTGTTCCTTGGCCCGGAACTCAGCAGTGTGGTGCCTCCTACCGTTAGAGAGACCGTCCTCGAGGTGCAGGAGCTCATGGTACAGGACATACTCGTGGACATATTCTGGGACGTTCATGTTGTCCAGGATCGAGGAGATGGCCACCACATGCATTATGGTGCTGCAGTACCCCACCCTCATCCGGTTCTCGTTTATCGTCCAGTTCAGCGAAACGTTCCGGGACTCACCCAGCATCCCCGATGCCAAGAGGTTGTTGTGGGTGTCCCGTAGATCGAAGTTCTCACCCAGAGGGCTCCTCGATAGGTTGCGGCTCCGCTTCACGTAAAGAGGCTGGTTTCGCTCCAGGAACTCATCGGAGACCAGATACTCCTTCAGTCGGGGACCGTATATGTTGCCGTCCCCCCTGTGGGCGATCTTCATGTAGAGGGACAGGGCAAAGTCTTCCAATACCTCGGGACCCGCTCCCGAAAGGTAATCGGTTATCTGGAAAGAGACCTTCTTGCCGCTCCGGCACCAAGTGCTCTTGAACTCCTTGTATCGTCCGAACTTGACATCGATGTCCTCGTAACCGAAGTTCGTTCCCACGGTGCAAAACGCGGTACCCAGTTCGTCACATTCAGCGGTCATCTTCCCAGCCCCGAGGCAATAGCAGGAATCCGTCATCATCGTCTCCGAGGATAAGTGAACGCTCCCCGGAGTATAGGCTATGGCGATACAATGAAACTGCGGCCAGGAGAGCGTCCAGCCGGTCGGCCGCCCCCTCCCCCCGGGTCAGGACCTTGCTCATCGTAGGCGACCACTGCAGCGTCGATTCCCAACGCGATAGAAGTTCCAAGGCCCTCGCGGCCTCAGCCTCGCGAAGGGACCGGGGTCCCTTCTTGTACCGTGGTGGGGGTGGCGGGAGGGACCGTAGGACGGCATGGGGGTAGACCTCGTAGAGCGCCCTCCGACCCTTTCCGAAGTACTCCAGCCCCATCCCCATCATTCTGTTCGCCAGCATCGCTCCGCGGCAGCCCCCGTAATGGTTCTGGTGGAACTCCCTTCCTGAGGGAAGGATCCTCATGCCCATGGACCGGAGATCCCTCTCGCAGTTACGAATGGATTTCCCTGGAGGGATACGGAGGGGTGCGTCCACACCCACCCAGATGTCCTCACATCTTATTTGGTCGAGCACCTCCTGGTCCGTGGTCAGCGACCGGGCGCAGGAAACCTCCCCGTCCCCTTCGATGATGCAGAGGCCGGTCCCCTCGTGCCGCGGAGGGGACACCTTCCACGCCAGGTCGATGCCGATATATCTCAACGCGGGGGGCATGCGTGGACCCCTAGAAATTCATTGCCATCACGCTCCAGTAGCTTCTCGCTCAGGCCGAGAGCTCTTCCCCGGGCATCATCAGTCCTTGTCGTCAGGTGCGTCCGGTGTTCCCGGGGCCACCCGCTTGTACACCAGCACGGGGCTCCGGGCGTTCTTGGCGATGGTGTCCTGTATGGCCCCGAAGGCGAACTGGTCCCAGCGCTTAGCGGCGGAGGAGCCGATGACCAGAAGGTCTGTCTCCAGCGACTCGGCCACCACTCCGCCCACGAACGACTCCGGGCGTATGTCCTTTATGATCACTGGTACCTTCCTCATCTCTACGATCTTGCGGAGCCTCTTGGAATAGTCGGAGGCCTTGACGAGGTATCGCTCATTGATGATGACGTTGAGGATGGTGACACGGGAGCTGTTCACTTGGGCGATGTCCGCGGCCACCTCGGTGGCCTTGCTCACATGCCACAGCCCCCCTGAAAGGATCATGATCTTCTCCGGCCGCAGCTTGGTCTCGGTCTTCAGGACCATGATGTCGCATGGTGTCTGGCGAACGATGTCGTCCAGCTTGCGGCCGAGGACCCTCTTCTGGGTGTGGGTGTAACCCTTCCAGCCCACGATGATGACGTTGATCGCCTGCTCCTTGGCAGTGTCGATGACCGTGGCCACCACATCGTGGGACACGGAGACGATGGCCCTGGCCTTTATTCCTCTAAGCTCCGAGTACTCCTGGGCCTTTTTCACGGTATGGGCACGGTCCTCCACCAGCTTCATGTCCACAGCGCTCAGGGGAACGGCGTGGGGGACCTCCGCCACGGTGATGAGTACGATCTCGCCCTGGTTCTTGGCCGCGAGCATCACTGCCATGTCCACCAGGCCCTCGTTCTTGGGATCATCTATAGGCACCAGGACCCTGTAGCGGGCCTTGGCCTCATCGCTCAGCTCGGGGAGGGCGGCGGGGGCGAAGTGTTCGATCTCTGCACGTCCCTTGGCGAAGTAGTGGACCAACAGCCCTGCGAATATGACCGCCAGGGCGATGTACCAGGCCATCATGTCCAGTTCGAAGAGGAGGATGGCCAGGAATGTGGTGGTGACCACCCCGATTATGGGTATCCAGGGGAAGAAGGGAGTGATGAATGAGCGCTTGGCGTCCGGCCTCTTCTTCCGCAGCGATATGGCCGACAGGTTCACCAGCACGAAGAGGAGGAGGATCAGCACGTCCGCGACCGTGGCCACCTTGCTGATGTCAAAGCTCACGGCCATGACTATGATTATTATGCCGCTGATAAGGATGGCTATCACCGGCGTATGCGTCTCGGGATGGAGCTTACCGAAGACCGTAGGAAGGTTCCCGTCCCGGCCCATGGCGAAAGAGACCCGGGATGTGGAGAACACAATGGAGTTGACCGCGGCCACCGAGCCGATGATCATCCCCACGGACATCAGTGCCCCTCCCATGAAGGGTATGGTCCGGTCGGCCGCGATGTTCAGGGCGTGATCTCCGCCCACGGCCGCGGCCTCCCATCCGATGGTGGCGAAGGTCACCGCGGCCACGGTGATAAAGAGCACCGCGGAGATGGTGATGCACAGGAACATCGCCTTGGGCACAGTCCTCTCAGGGTCCTTGGCCTCCTCCCCTGTCTGCGCCACGACCTCATAGCCCTCGAAGATCATGAAGGTGAAGCCCATGGAGGTGGCTATGGATAGATAGCCGAAGGGGAGGAAAACGGGTCCGAAGCCCGAGGCCCCGGCGGCGTCAGGGCTGCCGAATACGTAGGCGATGCAGAAGAGGCAGAACAGGACGATGATGCCCAAGAGGAAGGAGGAGACCAGTATCTCCGATTTCCCTGCACCTTTCACCCCTCGGATGTTGAGCAGGCAGAAGAGCACGGCGATACCCACGGTAAAGGCCGTGGACACCCACTCCATGGGCACCCCAGGTATGACGATGTTGTACTGATCGAGGAGGAGGGAGACACCGGTACCGAAGCCTATTGCATAAACGCTGCAGGCGATGCAATGGCCGATCCATGACATCCAACCCCCCAGGAACCCCAGCGGTTCGAAGAGCCCCTCCTTAATCCACAGGTAACCTCCCCCGGTCTCCGGGAACGCGCTGGAAAGCTCCGCATATGCCAGGGCGGTGAATATGGTCACTATGAAGTTCAGTAGGAACGTTATCAGGAGGGCGGGGCCTACTATCTCTGTGGCCAGACCGATGAGTAGGAAGATGGACGAGCCGATGTTCGGTCCGATACCTATCATCAGGACCTCGGCCAGACCGAGATCTCGGTTGAGAGTGACTTCGACTCCGCTCGGGCGAGAATGTTCCCCTTCGGACATACCGGTGAGCGCTGGAATCGGCTTCGGTCAGATAATGGTTTCTCTAATCCGCTTATCGCCTCCTTTTTACAAGGATCAAATCCTGGGGAGCGCACCTGATCCGTTCACCCAGTATTCATAGACCTGGTCTGACGCTCAATAGATCGCTCTATTCCAAAGTCTCCTCTCTAAATGATAGTCCCACAAAACGAGGTCCCTTGCCAGGGTCCAGTGTCCGCCTCATTAGGTAGTTGTTGCCCTGGCGGGAGATGAGGCGATATCCCATGCGCCTGTAGAACTCCATAGCCGACCTGTTCGTATACTGCACCAATAGCTCGATGGCAGGAGACTCCCGCTGACGGGCCTGCTCCTCGATGTAGGCCATCATCTTCTTGCCCAGGCCGCAACCTTGACAGGCCTTCTGCACCTGTATGGAGTTGATGAAGAGGTTTCCGTTGCGCTCGTCCACGGAGAAATAGGCGACTATCCTCCCATCAAGCTCCAGCACCTCGTTGAGAGCGGAGGGCTCGAGAAGAATGTGAAGGAGGTCCTCATCACGGTATTCCACCCCCCACGATGAGAATATGATCGCCGACATGTTCTCCCTGCTGATGGCCAGGACCTGGGGGAGGTCCTTACGTGTCATCGTTCGGGAGATGGCTCCTATCATTACCTTCTGCCGCATGTTCCCGACGACGATAAACCCTTCTAACAGGAACGCGTGGTACAGGAGCCCATCGTATGCTTACGGCAATTGACTTATATATCTTGAGATTTGTCAAGTAAAAATGGTGATAGTACATGGTTACCGTCAGCACTGAAGCGATAAAGTTCATCAATGACCTGTTGGAAAAGAACGAAAAGAAAGGATACGGTATCAGGATCTATCTGGCAGGCATGGGCTGCTCCGGTCCCCAGTTCGGGATGGCTTTCCAGGAGAAGAAGAACTCGGATGACAATGAGGAGAAGGTCGACGGCTTCTCCTTCTACTATGACGGAGAGACCGGAGAGATGCTCGAGGGGTCCACGGTCGACTACATCGAGACGCCCAACGGTGCCGGTCTGGTCGTCAATAACCCCAACCTCAGGTCCGGCTGCGGCACCTGCGGCGGCTGCCATTAAACATCGGGAAGGCCCTACGGCCTCTCCATCCTTCATTTTTTACTTTGTCAATTATCGCCAGCGACCCCCTCCCCTGGCTCAGGCCTGGCTCGAAGATCGCGCCCAGCATACCTCCCGCTGGCAAGATATACTCCTAGCTCACATGACATGATGTGTGCGGCCGCTTCACCATAGGGGAGATCAAGGATCTCATGACACGCTTCTCCATCGAGGAGCCCGTTGCAGACATGCCTAGGCCGCGCTATAACGTGGCTCCCACGCAGAGCTCGCCCGTGGTCGTGAGGAGGAGCCCTAACCGCCTGATCATGATGCGCTTCGGCCTTATCCCCTTCTGGGCCAAGGACCAGAAGATCGGCTCCAGGCTCATCAACGCCCGCGCCGAGACCATTGCCGAACGTCCGGCCTTCCGTGCCGCCCTCAAGGATCGCCGCTGCCTGGTTCCCACCACAGGCTTCTACGAATGGAAGGACGGTGAGAATGGTAAGACACCTTACTTTGCTCGCCTGAAGGATGACAAGCTCTTTGCCATGGCGGGCCTCTTCGATCGTTGGAAGGCACCCTCAGGGGAGGAGATCCACAGCTTCACCATAATCACCACCAATGCCAATGACCTCCTGTCAGAGGTGCACGATCGGATGCCGGTGATACTCTCCCGCGAGGACGAGGTCGTATGGCTGGAGCCGGGGACGCTAGAGGCTGCGGAGAGGGAGAGGGTCCTTAGTCCCTTCCCATCAGAGAGGATGGAGACCTACCCCGTGTCCAGGCAGGTCAACGACCTGAGCAGGGACTCGGAGGAGCTGATACGGCCCGTCCCTCAGGCTGCTGGCCGCAAGTGGTTCTGAACGACCCTTCTCAGAGCTTCAGGCCACCGACCATAAGTTTCTTCAACGTCCCCCATCATGCTGGGGTCCGTGTTCGTAGAGCATCCCCTAATCGCCCGGGAAAGTGTCGAAGATAGGACCTATCAACGAGCACTGGCGGAATCCTGCCTGCGCTCCTCCACGCTTGTGGTCCTCCCCACGGGCATGGGGAAGACGGTCATCGCCCTGCTGGTCATCGCGGACGTGCTGATGGCCAAGAAGGGAAAGGTGCTCCTGCTCGCGCCCACCAAACCCCTGGTGGAGCAGCACGCCCTTTTCCTAAAGGACAAACTGGTGGGTAAGAGGGTCGCGGTGCTCACCGGGGAGATCGATCCCGAGGAGAGGGAAGCAGAATGGGTCCAGAGCGACGTCATAGCCTCCACCCCCCAGGTGGTGGCCAATGACCTGCGCACGGAGCGGGTCTCGCTGCGGGACGTGCGCCTCATCATGTTCGATGAAGCGCATCGCGGTGTGGGCAACTACGCGTACGTGGCCATCGCCCAGGAGTATATGGGGCACAACGGCCTGGTGATGGGGATGACCGCCTCCCCCGGCTCCAGCATGGCCAAGATCAAGGAGGTGTGCACCAACCTGGGGATCGAGAACATCGAGGTACGCTCGGAGATGGACCCCGACGTCGCGCCGTACGTCCACGATATCCAGATGGACTGGGTGGAGGTCGAGGTACCGGTGGGCATGCGAAAGTTGGCCGATGTGCTGCGGAAGCTGTTCAACCGGTACATCCAGGAGCTGGTGGCGATGGGTGTGATGACGAGCGCGCGGCCGCCATCCATCAAGTACCTGCTGGAGGTCCAGAGGGCCATCCAGGTAAGGCTCAACAAGGGAGAGAAGAACCGCACCATATATAACGCGCTTTCTGTCCAGGCTCGGGCCATCAAGGTGGGCCATGCCCTGGAGCTGGCCGAGACCCAGGGGGTGACGGCCCTGACCAGCTACCTGGAGAAGCTCCGGGAGGAGGCTTCATCAGAAGAAGGCTCCAAGGCCTCCCGGGCCATCGTGGCCTCCGAGGAGTTCCAGGAGGTAGAGCGGCTGCTGGGCTCGCTGAAGATGGAGCACCCCAAGATCTCGCGTGTCATGAGTATCGTGAGCAACCAGCTGCAGGTCAAGCCCGACTCCCGGGTGCTGGTGTTCACCCAGTACCGCGACACCTGTGACATGGTCACCAATCTCCTATCAAGAATAGAAGGCGCAAGGGTCACCAAGCTAATCGGCCAGTCCGGACGGGGGAGTGACAAGGGACTGAGGCAGAAGGAGCAGATCGGGGTCCTGCAACGCTTCCGAGACGGAGAGTTCAACGTGGTGGTGGCGACCTCCGTGGGCGAGGAAGGCCTGGACGTGGCCAACACCGACCTGGTGATCTTCTACGAGCCGGTGCCGTCCGAGATCCGATCGATTCAGAGGAGGGGGCGAACGGGGCGGTCGCGGGCGGGGCGCGTGGTGGTGCTGGTCACCGCTGGCACCAGGGACGAGGCCTCGCTGAACTCCAGTGAGAAGAAGGAGCGGGAGATGCGCAAGCGTCTGCGTACCCTTAAGCAGCAGTGGGACAGGGAGAACGGTAGGGACGAGGCGTCTGTTCCGAAGCCTAAGAAGGGGCAGTCGAACCTGTCAGACTTCCCCCCGAAAGCATAGGGCTAGCATCCGGTTTATCTACCTGGGAGCCGTATCGAACCTCATGCTATACTATGACCTGGTCAAGGTTTACCAGGCCCTCGAGTCCACCACTTCCAGGCTGGAGATGGCCGACATCCTCGCCGACCTCTTCAGGTCCACTGACTGCGCTCACATCAAGAAGATCGTATACATGACCCAGGGCAGCATTGTCCCCGACTTCTGCCCGGAGAAGCTGGGGATGGCCGATAAGCTGTATGTCCGCACCCTGCTGGCGGCCACTGGCGCCAACGAGGAGTCGGTCCGCAAGCTGTGGGCCCAGGAGGGAGACCTCGGTATCATCACCGAGAAGGTATTCGAGAACAAACGCCAGACCACCCTGTTCTCCGAGCCCTTGACGCTCGATCGTGTTTACGATGCCCTCCTGAAGGTCGCGCGTTCCGAGGGGAGCGGTTCCCAGGAGTACAAGACCCGTTACCTGGCGGACATACTGCATGACGCCAAGCCTGCCGAGGCGCGGTACATAGCACGCATCGTCACCGGCCGCATGCGCCTGGGGGTGGCCTCGCAGACGGTCATCGATTCG
Organism: Methanomassiliicoccus sp.; assembly: GCA_012719175.1. Classification (NCBI taxonomy): domain Archaea; kingdom Methanobacteriati; phylum Thermoplasmatota; class Thermoplasmata; order Methanomassiliicoccales; family Methanomassiliicoccaceae; genus Methanomassiliicoccus; species Methanomassiliicoccus sp. Next base: position 24,964 of record JAAYAX010000009.1, on the reverse strand, counting down.
CTGGCCCAGGCCTTCGCCACCAAGCAGGACAAGGCGGCGGTGGAGCGGGCGTTCAACATCACCTCCGACCTCGGCCTTGTGGGGGAGGTACTTTGCCAGAAAGGGATCGCCGGGCTGGAGGAGATGCATGTACGGGTCGGAAACCCTTTACGCGCCATGCTGGCGGAGAGACTGCCATCACCGGAGGAGATCCTGCAGAGGATGGGGGGTCAGGCCATGTTCGAGTACAAGTATGACGGCCTGCGTGTCCAGGCCCATATCCAGGACGGGAACGTCACCCTGTACTCCCGCCGCTTGGAGGACCTCACCTCCCAGTTCCCCGATGTGGTCAAATCTCTGAAAGAGGCTTTCACTTGTAAAAGCGCCATCGTCGAGGGGGAGTGCGTCCCTGTGGACATAAACACCGGGGAGCTTCTGCCGTTCCAGGAGGTATCGCATCGGCGAGGGAGGAAGCACGGCCTGACCGAGGCCATCGAGGAGTATCCCGTGCGCATACATTTGTTCGACTGCCTGTACCTTGACGGAGCGGACATGACCGATGAGCCCCTGCCGGACCGCCGCACCGCGCTCACCAGGTGCATCAAGATCACCGAGGACGTCCGCTTCTCCGAGGCCAGGGTCCTTGACGACCCCTCCAAGGTCCAGGAGTTCTTCATTGAGGCCCTCAACGCTGGATGCGAGGGGTTGATGGCCAAGTTCCTCGGCGAGGGTTCGGTCTACCGCGCCGGCTCCCGTGGCTTCCTATGGATCAAGTACAAGAAGGAGTACCGCTCGGAGATGAACGACACCGTCGATCTGGTGGTCGTGGGAGCGTTCCACGGGCGAGGGCGGCGCGGGGGGATGTATGGCGCTCTACTCATGGCCACGTACGACGCGGACGAGGACCGCTTCGAGACCGTGAGCAAGCTCGGGAGCGGTTTCGACGATGCCACCCTGGCCCTCTTGCCGGATAGGCTGGACCCCTACCGTATTGCGGAACGTCATCCTCTGGTGGAGTCCAAGATGGAGGCTGACGTGTGGTTCGAACCGGCATTGGTCCTGGAGGTGCTGGGGGCAGAGATAAGCCTGTCCCCCATCCATACCTGCGCCCATGGCCGCATCCGGGACGGGGCGGGGCTGGCGATCAGATTCCCCCGCTTCACGGGGACGTTCCGAGACGATAAGAGACCCAGGGACGCCACCACCAGCCATGAATTGTACGACATGTACAACGCCCAGCTGAAGAAGGTCGAGAGCTGAGAGGACGATCGATGGCTCCAGGTTGTTGACCTTTTCTGTCCACCCACCGATTCCTGGTCATACCTGCCGATGGCGCCGACGCGGTGGTCGATATCTTCCTTCATCATGTATAGATAGAAATAAAAATTTGTTTAATATAGAGCTTTTTGATTTAATTTTTCAATCAAGCTTTAGGAGGATGCTCGGGAGATGGTAATGGAACGGTTGTTGGTCGGCGTTGATGGCTCGAAGAATTCCGAAGAGGCCGTTAGATATGCGGAAGATATCTGGAGGAAATACGGTTCCTCCATAACGCTGATCTTTGTGTGGCACCCACCGGCCGCTTCCGGACAGGGGATCGTCATTCGTGAGATCCCGGAGTATGAGCTGGAAAAGCTCGTGAAGGCGGAGAAGATCCTGAAGGATGCTGGTATAACCTACTCAGTGATCAAGAAGATAGGAAATCCAGCGATGCACATCATCGACGAGTCCAAGAAGGGCTATGACCTCTTGGTGATGGGCAGCAGGGGACTGGGGAGCGTGGAGGGATTTCTCCTGGGGAGCGTCACCAGCAGGGTAACGCATCATGTTCACATCCCCGTCTTGATCGTACCACCTAAGGGATGAGGTAAGTCCAGAAGCATGCCCAACATGCTACCGTCCTTCTCCATCGTTCCCAGGTAGTCATTCTCCACATGCCCATGGGGCTGGCCATGAGGCTCAGGGGATATGGGAGCGAAGGAGAAAACCTTTATAATCGGCGGCAGTATTGAGCGCCTTCATGCAACTTCAGCTCCTTGACAAGGATAAGGACTCCATACAGGTCCAGATCCGCGACGCCGATATGACCTTGATCCAGCCGCTCATCAGCGAGCTCCTGGCGGACGAGGGCGTGGAGGAGGTCAAGTGGGTTACTGGTCACCCCGATCTGGACATACCGGTGCTGACGATCAAGGTCAAGAGCGGCAAGCCCCAGACCGCGCTGAAGAGGGCTGCCAAGACCCTCTCCAATGAGTTCAAGGAAGCGCGGGAGAAACTAGAGAAGAGCAAGTGACATGCTGGAGTGCAGTTCCCGTGAGGCTGTCATAGGCCTCGAGGTCTATTTTTCTGATACCACTGGGATCGGGGGACGGCTGAAGCGTTCGCCCGAGGACTTTCTGGTCGAGGAGGTATCCTCCTTTCCCGAGAGGAACGATATCGGCCCCTATACCATAGCTCAGGTCACCGCCCAGAACTGGGAGATGAACCGTCTGGTGCGGGAGCTCTCCAAGGCCCTGGGCATCTCCCGGGACTCCATCGGGTTCGCCGGGACCAAGGACAAGAGGGCGATCACCACTCAGCTCATGTCGTTCCTGGCCCCCGTGGACCAGGTCATGGAAGTACATATCCACCAGGTCAGTGTGGAGGGGGCATATCGAGCGAAAAAGCCGCTCACGATCGGCGACCTCGTAGGGAACCGGTTCCAGATCCAAGTGAAGGAGACTGCTCTATCCGGAAACGATCTTCGATCGTCCCTCGATGGGACGGCGGCCGCCCTCGATCAACTGGGCGGCTATCCCAATTTCTTCGGGGTGCAACGTTTCGGGGCAGTGCGCCCGGTGACCCATGAGGTGGGGAGGTGGATCGTGAAGGGGGACTTCGAGCGGGCGGTCATGACCTACGCCGGGAATCCTGTACCTCAGGAAAGCGAGGCCGCCAGGGAGGCCCGCAAGAGGCTGGACGAGAACCGGGACTTCAGCGAGGCGCTGGATTACTTCCCCCGCACGCTGACCTTCGAGAGGATGATCATAGGCTTCTTGGCCCGCAACCCTGATGACTACATGGGAGCCATCCGGGTGCTGCCCCCCAACCTGCAGATGATGTTCGTCCATGCCTACCAGTCGTACCTCTTCAACCTCACGGTGAGCGAGCGTATCCGCAGGGGATTGCCTCTCAACCGCCCTCTGGTTGGGGACGTAGTCCTCCCCGTGGACCGTCAAGGTCTTCCGGACCACGATCACGGTGTTCCGGTAACATCGAAGAACCTGGACCTTGTGGAGAGGCAGGTCAGGAACGGCAGAGCGTACATAGGGGGAGTCCTCTTCGGATCTGAGTCCGTACTCTCCGAGGGGACCATGGGCGAGATCGAGCGCCTGATCATCGAGAGGGAGGGGCTGGAGGCAAAGGACTTCATGGTACCCCAGCTCCACCAGTGCTCCTCCAAGGGGAGCTGGAGGGAGATCCTCGGGAGGGTCAAGGACCTCCGGTACGAGGCCGCCGAGGACAGCGTCCGATTCTCGTTCGAGCTGAACAAGGGCTGCTACGCCACCTCACTTCTCCGCGAGTTCATGAAGAAGGGCGAGCTGATGGACTACTGAGCCAGGTCTTCCGTCGCTCAGGACCATCTGACCGGATGAGGTCGCTTACAACCGGCTCAGGTCACGCACCTCAGCCGCCGGTTCCGGCTCGGCCTCCAGGATCTCCCTCAGCTTCTCCCTCCGGTCGTCGGACCTTCTCACGGGAGGGGCGCGCTCATCCGGCAATATCTCCTCGGGCTCTGGCGCTGCTTCCACCGCCTCCATCTCATTGAGCTCTCCCTCTGCCAACGCAGCCTCTCTGGGCATGGTCTCCTCCACCATGCTCGCCGGCTGATAGATCTGCGGCTCGGGGGCGTCCTGCTGCAGCATCTCGATCTGCTCCTTCAGGGTGGGCGGGGCCTCTTCCACGCTCTCGGCGGCCGCACGGTATGCAGCCTGGGGGGCGTTCTGGACCGGCGGAGCGTTATATCGCTTCTGCGACTCCTGCACCAGCCTCTCCACCATCCTCTCCTTGTCCGGCCTCGCAGCCTTCAGCTCCCGCTCCACGGCCTTGTACTGCTTTTCACCGGCAGCGCTGTTGCGATCCGCCTCCGCCAGGCGCTTCATCGCCCACCGCTGCTGGATCGCCTTCCTCTGGGCCTCGGTCTCTATAAGGTCCCTGTCGTCCACGGCCTTGCCTATGGTCGCCCCATCGACGAAGTCGATGGCCAGCTGGCACCTCGGACAGATATCCAGGTTGGTTACGCAATCCATGCAGAACATGGTCCCGCAGCTGGGGCACACTGACACCGCCGCCCCCCCATGGAAAAGGCACTTGCGTCCATGGTACTGGCCGGTCTCCTGTTGATAAGTGACAGTCACCGCTTTGGAGCGGTCCACGGGCCTCGCGGGTGCGGCCTCCTCTCTCCTCTTCCTTTTGAACATCGGTCTTACCTCTTGCCTCTCATAGCTCCCCTCCACATCGGCAGGGTCCACTGTCTCTCGTGATCTGACACGCCCCTTTGCAACGGGTGCCTGAGGCGCATCCTTTGTTGACGGGGGCCGCTCCCTTGCTACCTGATACTGACGGGGCGCGGATGCTCCCGAGCTCAAGCTGTTGAGCATGCTCACTATCCGCCGGGCGGTGTACAGACCTACCTCCAGGTTCTGCATGATCCCCAGGGTGCTATGGGCGGACGAGGGCAGCTCCAGGGCCGCCCGCACCATCTTCTCGGTCTTCTTGTCCATGGCCTCAGGGGTAAAGTCCATCTTGTTGACGGTCTCGATGTACGACATGACCTTCTTGGCCTTTTCCACATCTCGGTCCGGCATGCTCATGTACACGTCGGCCAGGCGCAGCCCCTGCCTCTGATAGTTGGGGTTGCCCAGGGTGGCCATGAGGACATCGTGCGACAGCACTTCGTAGGCATGGAAGCGCCCCTCGTCCAGCCCCTCCACGTCCACTGCCTCCTTGGCCTGAAGGTATGCCGTAACCTCGTCCAGGGCGCTGAAGGGCAGCCCACAGTCCTTGAAGGCCTCCTCGCGCGTTACCTTGGCGTTACGGCGGTGCTCGTACTCCAGCACCCGGGCCGCGTATATGGAGATCTGCCGCTGCTTCAGCTTCAAATCCAGGGCGGTGTTGCCCTCCACTGCCGACTCTAGTTGCGGGTCCAGCTCCAGCGCCCGGTCGAAAGAACGCTTGGCGTGGTCGAGCTTGTCCATCTTCATGAGGATGCGACCCTTCCCGCTCCAGGCATACTTGTCCTGGGGCTCATTACCGATGACCGTATCGTAAGAACGCAGCGCCTCCTCATCGTCCCCCAGCCTTTCCAGCAGGGCGGCACGGTTGAGCCAGGCACGATTGTTGGTGCGGTCCAGGGCGATGGAACGGTCCAGGCTCTCCACCGCCTCTGGGAGCTTGCCGAGCTTGGCCTGCGCGATCCCTATACGCATCCACAGCCGAGCGTCGTTGGCGTTGATCTTGGCCGCATCAAGATACGAGCCAAGTGCGTCCTCGAGCCTGCCCAGTTCCTCCTCCGCCTTACCTTTGGACAGGTATGTGGCGGGATCGGGGGAGCCCAGTTCCGCGGAGCGGTCGAAGCACTTGATGGCCTCTTCCTTGTTGCCGAGCTTCAGGTGCACGTTCCCTTTGTATTTCCACACCTGAGGATCGTTGGCATTGAGCTGCAGGGCTGCTTCAAATGCCTCCAGTGCCTGGTCGTAGCTGCCCAGGGTGGCCAGGGCCCGTCCCTGGTCCATGCGGAAGGTGTGGTTGGCAGGAGTTATGTTCGCCGCATGATTGAAAGCCTCCAGCGCTCCGGAGGCATCGCGTGACATCAAAAGGGCCCGGCCTTTGTTGTCCAGCATGACCGAGTCGCCGGGGTCCATCTTCCACCCGCGGTCGAAGGCCTCGGCACCTCCTTGATAGTTGCCCAGGTCCATCAGGGCGATCCCCTTCTTGTTGTATAACGCCTTATCGCTGGTATCGAGCCTCAGGGCATAATCATATTCGATCAATGCCTCCTGTGTCCGGCCCAGCGCCTGCAGGGCGTCACCGCGATCGGTATGGGCGGACTTGGAACGAGGCTCGATCTGAAGCAGGAGGTTGCAGGCATCGATCACGCCTGTGTAGTCCCCCTTCAGCATCAGGGCCTCCTTCTTCTTCTCCAGCACCAGGTCGTCCCGCGGATTGCCGTCCAGGACCTTGTTGTACGTCCTAAGCGCCTCGTCCACCCTTCCCAGGGTCTGAAGGGAGGAAGCCTTGTCCATGGCGGCCGCCTTGTTCTTGGGATCCAGCTTCAGTATCTGGTCGCAGGTGGAGATCACCTCGTCCACCCTACCCAGGAGCTTCAGGGACCCCTTTTTGGCCTCCAGGACCTCCAGGTCCTTGTGGCCCAGGGCCAAGGCGCGGTTGTAGGAGTTCACGGCCTCGGCGTGCATGCCTAGCTTGGCGAGGGAGCGTCCTCTTTGGACCTGAGCGAACTTGTTGTCCTCGTCCACGGAGATGGCCCTATCGAAGCACTGGATCGCCTGGGAATGCTGGTCCATCATTGCCAGGGCCACTCCCTTGCTGATGAGTATGTTGAAATCCTGAGGGTCCAACTTAAGGGCCTCATCATAGGAGACTATCGCCTCCTCGTGCCTGCCGTCGGACACCAGGGCCATGCCGCGGGACCACCACAGCCTCTTGTCGGTAGGGTCCAGGGATATGGCCTTGGCCAATGCCTCCGCCCCTTCCGAGAACCGTCCCGTTGCATACAGGGTGTCCCCCTTGATCATCCAGAAGCTGGGGTCCGATGAGAAAAGCTGCGTGCCGTCCAGGGACTTCTCCAGAGCACGATCGTACTTCTTCTGATTGAACAACGAGATGCAGAGGTTGCGCAGGGCATCTTGGTTGCCTGGCTCCAGCTGCAGGGTCTGGTCGTACAGCTGGCAGGCCTCCTCCCTTCTTCCAGAGCGGTCCAGGGCCACTGCCGCGTCCACCATGGCGCTGGTGTTCTGGGGGTTGATCTCCAGTACCCGCTCGCACATCATCAGGACATCCTTGTCCTTGCCTATGCCCTTATATGCATCCTTCAGGGCCAGGAGGACCTTCTCCTTGTCCTCATGGGTCTTGAGGGCCTTTTCCAACATTTTTATGGATTCATGAAACCGGAGGGCTCTGCAATATGCCACTCCCAGATCGTACATGGTCTCGGGATCGTGGGGCTTATCGGCAAGTATCTCCTCGCAGTACTTGACGGTCTCATCCCCCATGCCCAGGGCCGCGGAGATATCTCTCTTGCGGGAGACCAGCTCCGGCTCCTTGGGGAACTGCAGCAGGGCGGTGTTAACCGCTTCGAGTCCTTCCTTGAAGCGCTGGGTCTTAACCAGGGCGGTGATCTTGCTCTTGTGGACAGCGAGCTCCGGCTTCTGCGCCAGCACGAGCGAGGCCGCATCGATCATCTCTGGCCACCTCTCCAGAGCTTGCAGGGTACGGTAATGGCCCTCCAGAGCGGAGAGGTAATCGGGATCGAGCTTCAGCGCGTGGGTATAGACCATCTCGGCCTCCTCAAACCGCTTGAGTTGTTCCAGCAAGGGGCCGACCTCGTTCCATGTCTCCTTCCTCTCCACGTCCGCTCTCAAGGCCTCCTTGTAGAATTTCACCGAGGCCTCCAGTTCCCCCGCGGAACGGAGCACCAGGGCCTTGCCAATGTTGGCGCTGAACGATGTCGGCTCGATGTCCAGCACCATATCGTATATCGCAGAGGCCTCATCGAAGCAACGCTCCTCCATCAGGATCTTGGCCTTGACCAGCATTACATCCAGGTTCTTGGGGTCATGAGAAAGAACATCGTCTAGAGCCTTGAGGGAATCATCATACCGCTTGCTGCGAAGCAGAGCTTCGGCCTTGGCCATGGTCCATCTCTTCTGATCATCTAGGGCGATGAGCGCGTCGTAGGTCTCGATGTCCGACGGGTCCATCTCCACTACCTTCTTCAGCACCGCGGCCGCCTGTTCTTTGTCCCCCGACTGCTCCAGGACCTTGGCCTTATCAAAGAGCAACTTCTTATCATTGCCCTTGAGCTCTATCGCTCGGTCCATCTGGGTGATGGCTTCTGCGGGTGATCCCTTCACCGCGAACGCCCGGGCCCTGGCGGACATGGCGGAAGGATTGGATGGGTTCAACGTCAGCGCTTTGTCTGCCGTCGCTAGAGCATCATCATATGATTTGGCCTTTAACATCACTCCTGAAAGGACGATCAGCAGATCAGCGTAGTCCTTGGAGTGGGGGCTCTCCTTGATACCTTCCCGAGACACCAGTTCTTTGACTGTCTCAAACTCGGCCAGTGCTTCTTGAACATGACCTTTTTCGATAAGCAGGTCAGCGCTCTCGACCAGCTTTCGAGCTCTATAGAGCCCTCTAAGCTCCTTATCGCGGAGCGATTCTAGAAATCCCATCCCATCACCTTTCTATCGAGAAGCATTGGGGTAGTTGCATAAAAAGGCTTTTCTATAAGTTACGAAAGATTGATTTTTGGCTACACAGTGTCGGACGGGCTCTTTCAAAGTGCATTAGGTTATACTATCTGGCATCACATTATTATCATCGTCAGCCCGTCCACTACAAATCATTAAATACAAGTTATATGTATTACCTTTCTTGTCGGACTAGTGTCGGACGCAATATCTTAGATGGGATGCAACAAAAACAGGCACGGATCGTTCCGCTGGCATGACATCGGTCCTGTTAAGGGTCGTTGGGTTGAGTTGTCAGGATGGGAGACAACAAGGCTGATCGTGGCGGTGGTGTGAGCACGGCCCCCTTTGGAGGAAGCGCAGGATGGGGCGCTTCCTCTACACCTTAATTTTTTCATCATGCTGTTATCGACAATATTCGTTCCTCAATCACTTGTATGCAGCACTTTGTCAGCAAGACTCTTGAGTTGTTCCAAGTTCTAATCAACATTCCGCACTTTAGAATCAATTCCACGTTCGAGGTTCTGTTCAAGATAGCTCTTGAAGGCAGGTATTGTTGGAGCTGGTGTTACGCACCCCCAGACATATCTTGAAAGCCTACTGTCGTTACCTTTTAAAGAGCTCGGTGGTGGAGTTGGTTCGGCCCATGTTCATCATTCTGGTAGCCGGGCCTAGGCCAGTGCCCTTGTGTTCAATAATCCTTTTAAAGGGGAAGTGAATTAGGGTGGGCGCGCAGGTGTAATCTAGTTGGTTAGGATTTTAGCCTTCCAAGCTAAACGCCCGGGTTCGAATCCCGGCACCTGCACCATCACCTTTCTTTCTTGATCCACGTCATCCATTGCGTATCCGTTTTGTGGCCATCTCCGGCGACCGGACGCCAAGACCTTAGATGAACGAATGGATCGATCTCGGATCATTTCTTGACCGTCATCCCTTCGCTTTCACCTCTCCGACCTGGGCGCACTTTGTCAGTACCTGGAACCGGGTCAGTGATTGAGGTATCATGACCTTGGTACAGTTCTTGATGGACATTACTCGCTTGTCGAACAGGTTCCAATCTACATCGTCCGTGAACTCCAGCAACTTTATGTTGTGGAACAGGACCGGGCCCTTCAACGACTCCAGGTCCTTCCGGGAGACGTTTAGGCTCGACAAGTTGCCGATGCGGTAGTTCGTCGTGCCAACATCATCGATCAGGGCCCGCATGACGATGGTAGTGAGCTCTCCTATGGAGAGGTTGCGCCTCTTGGCCTCTGCGGTAAAGTTAGAGTAGACATCGTCGTCAATTCCGCGGATGGTCACGTCGGTCATGGGGACTACCTGCCCCTCTTCTCATGGTTCCCACGCGTGGCGTACGCAGCGGCCAGGAAGAATGCACCCACGAACATGGCCAGTACCGGGAATATTGTGTACCATGGAAACCTGTAGCCGAGTATGTCCAGGAACCAGAAGGCCCCTATCAGCAGCAGGCCGGCCCCTATTACCGAGCCGAACCATCTTACGGCCCGTCCCTCGCTAGGGTCCATTTCGACCATGGGAACATAGGCGTCCTTTGGATCCGTTGTTCCCTCAGCACCCTTCTCCAGGAGCTGGCGTCTAACGTTCTCGCGAAATTTGGTATCGCTCCCAACATCGTCTGGTGTCATGTTATCCGTCATATTTGTCACCAAATCACCATTGCACCAAAGTATCAAATGCACCAATGAGTATATATTACTTACCATCGTCGGCGTTCCGCACCCCCATGGATCGGATCGAGATAGGTGCATCAGAAATGATGACGATCATATACTGGCTTAGCAAAAGAGCCCTAGAGGAAGGGCTAGCAAAAGCGACGTGTGGGGCACCGCCCCTCTAGTTCGATCAGAGTTTCCTAAGCGTCCGTTTATGCATCTCAAGCAGAAAAGTTGGTATCTATGTCACAGGCCTTCAGGCGAAGGCATCAAGGGTCTTTGCACTGCTCGATGACCATCTTTGCTTAGGATTGAAAGAAAAAAAGAAGGGATTTACGAGCGGGGCTGGGCAAACCCCAGGCTCGTTTGGGGATGACACAATATCGATGTTACAACTTACTCCATTGGCATGGTAGACATCTTCCCAACTGTTGTCTTCCTCGTCACCGGAGTCCATTGTCACACCACTGATCATGGAAACCGTTCTTCATTTAATATGCAGAACGGCCGGAGGTGACCGAAAACCGGAACCCCGTTTCGCTGTCTGGATTGTAACGTTCGTACCGAAACCGCTTACTTCCTCTTCCGCTTGTGCCGGACCCGCACCGCCTCTCCCCGCTTCAGCCGCACCATCTCCTCCCCGGACATGGCCGCCACGCCTACCCCTTCTACCTCCTCGCCCCTGAGTATGACGACCTCGTCCCCTGCCCGGATCCCTTCATCGGCATCATTTATCCCGACAGCGAAGAGATTGCCTCCCAGATCGAAATCCCCCATGCGAACAACGTTGATGTTCTGTCCCCTCAGGACCTCCCCGCCTTCCATGGTCAAGGAGAGCATGCCCCGCTCCGGGGTGAGCATACCCAATTGAACGCCTTCGCGTAGAAATTTCAGATAGGGGTACTTCCCTACGACCGTACACCCGTCCAGGAGCACACCTCCCTCCTTGCCGAACTGGAAGCGGGCCTGCGAACGGAGAAATTCAACCCGGTCCTGCGCCCGCGGGGCCTTGTCCGCATTCCCACATGCCTCCATCAGCACCTTCCTCAGACGCTCCAAGGACTCCGGGGCCGTGGTGCCCTGGCCCTGTGTGGTATCAACACAATCGAGGACCTCGCCCACGAAACCGCTCTCCGAGCCGAGATGGGATATTGTTGCCTGGAAACCGTAGCTGGCGGCCTTGCCTACAAGTTCCTGTATCATGCTGACCTCCTCGCGGTCCCAGTTTCCCGTGACCGGTATATCATACTGGGAGGCAGGATAGAACAGTTCCAGCTCCCGAGGGACCGCACCCAGAGGAGATGTCAATATCATCTCCTGCACGGCACATGAGTTGGGAATGGAGAGCAGGACCTCCTCGAATAACCGATGGCTCTTGGATGTGTAGTACGGCTTCTTGGCCGAGCAGGGTATCAGCAAGAGGACCTTTTTGTGAGGAGCAGGTTCCCATCTCTCCATCATCCTCCGGCGAAACCTCCACACGTCCGGCCGGAACAATGAGGCCTTGGAATTGCAGTAGAAGCGGGGACCGAGAACCGACGTGAGCCTTTCCTGGTGTGCGTAGTGCTCCAGATCGAATATCCGCAGAGCGGCCACCATCCAGGGGCTGGCGGTAACTCTCGTCTCCACCAGTTCCCGGAGACGACCGACCCGGAGCATGTGTCGCACCAGAAGCAGCTCTGACCATGCTGCCTGGAGATTTTGCGCTTCAACCGTCCCCGAGCTTTCCATCAGCCACATGGCATCATCGGCCTTCACGGCACCCTCCGTCAGGAGAACCCTGCCCCTGGCCGCCTGATATAGGGGAAGCGAGGAGTCGAAGAGGTCCACACCCATGTAGGCCAACAGGGCCAGGTTAGAAGGCTCCATAAGTCCCGGGGCATATATGAGCTTGGACGGACCCACGGCCTTCCGCAGCGCCACGAGGTTCTCCACGAAGGTCCGTGCGTCCCTTCTGAGCTCGAAGGCGTTCCCCAGCACAAAGACCTCCTCCTCCCGCTCCCACAGTCCCTCGCAATTCCTTCCCCGGACGATAACGACCTTGTCACCCTCCTCCAGGGAAGCAACCTCGCGGAAGGAGTCATTAGGTTTGATAATCCTCTGCTCGAAGCCGCCGTACTCCTCCTCTCCCGATCCCTGGATAGAGATTCGCTCTCCACTGGTTATGGTAAGATCTGCGTAGCTAGGGGGCCGATGGACCGGGGTATCCACGAACAATATGTTGGGGAGATCGACCTTGGTCTGTCCGAACGACCATCTGCCGGAACGGGCAGGTCCAGAGCGGTCGATGATATCGAGCATGAACGTTGATTGGGCTCTTCCTTAAAAAACAATGTGAAGGTGTTTAGAAGGTGTTCACCAACTGGTAGGTGCTTATGACCTCTCTGGCCTGCTCCCAGGTGATCATGTTCACACCTTCCAGGACCTCTGTGTCGTCCACCCTTTGGCGCAGGTCCTGCTCCACGCAGTAGATGACGCCATCCAGGTCCATGAAGTCCTGTAGCGCGGCCAGGTTGGATGGCATTCCCACCGCCTCCGATCTCTGGTCCTTGCATGCGTTGAGGGTTCCGTCCCCGATGAGAAGTATGGTCGCGTTCTCCATAATGCCGCTGACCTTGCATCCCAGGGCAAGCCTCGCACCTGCGAAGGCCTCCTCCAGCCCGTACGGTCCCTTGGTGATCAATACCAACAAGCTCTCGGCCATCTACTCACCTCGCTATCGTGACCAGCCGGTCAGCCTCGGATGCCATTCGGGAGAAGTCGTTGGTAATGCTGCCGATCTTGGTGCCGGGTATCTCCTCTCCCCTCTTGAAGCCCCGGGCGTTGCAACAGGTCTCGCACACCGCCACCTCCAATCCTTCCTTGGTCATGGACTGCACTTCCTTCCCCACGTTGGGGAAGCGCTTGGGGTCCTGTCCCTCCTTGATGAGGAAGACCCCTTCCCCGTATCCGAACACCGTGACCTTGTGGCCCTTGTCCATAGCCGCTCTTGCTAGCTTTACCGCCACGTTGGTGTCCATGTTCATCATGGTGCCGGTCCTCAATTGTATGCACAACGTACCCATCTTCCGCACCTCACAGGGTTATCGTCTTGTCATAGTCTTCCATGATCAGATCGACCGCCCTTGGATAATCGATCTCCTGGAATCCCTCTCCTGGCCGTAGCTTGAAGCCTCGCGCTTGAAGATCGTCCCCCATCACGAATATCTCGTCCGCGACATCGGCGATCTCTTCCTTCTTATCCTTGAAGACCGAGTACAAAGTAGCATCCTCAAGGAGCAACGCTCCGATCTTATCCTCCCCACCCAGAGCGGCCATGGCGTCAAGCGAGTGGTACTCATGGGGGGCCTTCAACAATATGAACAGAGTGGACATAGATCTCACCCGATGAAGTACTGCATGTCGGAGTCCGCGGCAAGGTCCAGGAACCCTGCGGCACCCAGGACCTTCACCCCATCCACCATCTTGTCCTGGGTAACGTTCATGAGCTCCATGGTGGTGCTGCAGCCGTACAAGTTCACGCCCAGGTCCAGGGCCATCGTAAGCTGGTCCGAGAAGTTGCCCACGCCAACGTTGGCCATGCGCTTCACGAACATACCGGTGAACAGCCTATACATACCAGGCAGCTTCGGCTTCGCTCCTTTCTTGAGGAGGTTCAAGCCAAAGAAGGAGAAGAAAATATGCACATCCATCCCCATGCTCGCGGCGGTGTTGGCGATCATCATCGCCATCATTCCCTTGTCGAATGTCCCCTCAGAAACGACGATCATCAATTTCTTCGTATCTGCCATCAAAGTGCCTCCGTTATTTCATTCCAAATGCTAGCTCATCTCTTGCGAACTCAGGATTGCATGCTTGAAGGTATCATCCCTGGCCTCTCTCACGCTATCACTTAAGCTTCTTTATGCGATAGATGTAGACCCCGTTCTCTTCGCGGGTCTCCACCAGTTCGTTGCCGGTCCTCTGACACCATGCTGGCACGTCCGCCTTGGAGCCCACATCGGTCGCCAGTAGCTCTATCTCGTCCCCCACGTTCATGGTCTTGAACTTTTTAGCCAACTGGACGATGGGCATGGGGCACATGAGCCCCTTCGCATCCAATACTTCCACCATAGCTTCACATCCACGGTTTTGCACGGTTTTTCACTAACTATATATAACCGATGCTTTATAATGATTTGCCATGAACGGTAAGGATACGTGGGGTGCCAGCTGATTGTCACCGCAGAAACCCATATCGTCCATATCCACATGCAAGGACATCGTCCAGTGTGCCTTTAGCCTCAATGATTTCGAAGTTGAGGTTTTCCGCTCCGCCTTCAAGCAAGGGCCCATGCGAGCTGATGAATTGGCCGACCTCATGGGGGTGGAACGTTCAAAGGTGTACAGGGCTTTACAGAAGCTCCTGAGCTGCGGCATGTGCATACGTGAGACCAGGAGCCTGGAGAAGGGGGGCTACTACCACGTCTACAGCACCATCGACCGGGACGTATTGAGGTCAAAGATAGAGAGGTGCATCGGAGAATGGAACGAGCGCATGAGGGACGCGATGGCCCGATTCGATGAACGTTCTGCGAACGACATAGTTTGAAGATCCCCGATGGAGATTCGTTCCTACTGGATCTTTCCGAACGCCGATCGTTCCGAACTTCAGATCATTCTAGTGACGTCCAACAATGACGGTCCGGCCATGCGGGCGATGCGCTCGGCAAGGGCCGAAAGATCGCCGTCGTACTCCGTCTCATCGCCGCCGTGAAATATCTCTGCTCGGACCTTTTCACCCAACTGATCATCGTTGCCCGGCCTGAGCTTTACTATCATAGTGCCGGGAGCGAAGGAGCTATCGGTGCATATGCCATCCTCGTCCCCATCCACAATACCTATGACTGGTACCCCCAGACGAGCAAGGAGAGCTGAGCACACTCGGGTCGTATCGTCCCCTACGGTGACCGCCGCCCGGGACCCCCGAGCCCTGAAGATGGAATCCTCACCCTTATGGTCCACGAGGATCAGCCTGCTCCCTCCGGCCGTCCCTACTGCCCGGGCGGGGGAGCTTGTTCTTCGTACCGAGCCCGAACGGATGATGGCCGTACCCAGGTCCGTCACCCTCACTCTCTCCAGGCCATGGGCCTTGACGTCGACCCCCTCGAAGTATAGGCGGCCGCCGCACATCCTGATGGTGACATCGTCTGATGTAGCTCGACCGACCA
Organism: Methanomassiliicoccus sp.; assembly: GCA_012719175.1. NCBI lineage: Archaea > Methanobacteriati > Thermoplasmatota > Thermoplasmata > Methanomassiliicoccales > Methanomassiliicoccaceae > Methanomassiliicoccus > Methanomassiliicoccus sp. The sequence continues at coordinate 9,628 of JAAYAX010000009.1, read as the reverse complement.
CAGTACCATTGATCCAGATGTTCTCCCCGGGCCGCACGCCGCTGATGGCGCGGACGCCCTCCCGCTGCTCACAAGATAGAGGGGCCCTTATCCTATCTAGGTCCCGCTCCCGGAACAGCGAGGCCAGCTCCTTGTTCAGTTTCCCCTCCCAAACAATGAAGAAATCCCTGTCCGCCTGCACCATGGGACAGCGTAGGGCAGGAGGTACATGCTCCCAGACCAACCTTCCGAACGCTTCTCCGGACCCTCTGTCCTTGGACCAGTTTAACAAAAGAACAATATCGCTGGTACGGCCCAGCCTCGCCACGGCCTCGGAGACAAGCTCCCGCCGTGACGCATCGATTCGCTCCTCCATGCCTGCGTCAAGCACGGCGGCCAACCCCATGGCCCCTCCCAGTGTCGCCTCCACCTCATGGTCCTGGGACAAGCGGTCCAGGAACCACCTGGCCATGCCTGAATCGAGGGCCTCTGGACCGTGCACGACGATGCCATATCTCACAGAACCACCTCATAACGCGCGGGGTCATCACACTTGCGGTAGTTGATCCCGACGAGCGAGCCCCCACTGCCATCCAGAGTGGGACCGCAAGATGTGCTCAAATACAAACGACCCGACATAGATGGGGCGATAATTCATCATACGCCCGCGGAGCAGGACCGCCTACGATGTAGGGTCGCGATGTTCCGTCCCAGTCCGTTCCGGTCAATCCAGTCCATTAGGGGATTGGATAGCTATTATTACCCCCCTTGGACATTCTCAAATGACCTCCATGACGTTCAAGGGACTGGATATCGTGTCCATCCGCGACCTGACCATCGACCAGATCGAGCAGGTCCTGGACCTTTCCGAAAAGATGATGCCATATGCCACAGGCGAGAAGACGTGCAAGGCCTTGGACGGGAAGATCCTGGCCAACCTGTTCTTCGAGCCTTCCACTCGCACCCGGCTGTCGTTCGAAAGCGCCATGTCCCGCGCAGGTGGGAAGTGCATTGAGATCACCATGCCTCAGACGTCCTCCACCGTTAAGGGCGAGACCTTGGCCGATACCATCAGGATGGTGGAGGCCTACTCCGATGCCATCGTTCTGCGCCATCCGCACGAGGGGGCCTCCCGACTGGCTGCTCACTTCTCCAGAAAGCCGGTCATCAACGCCGGGGACGGGGCCGGGCAGCACCCCACACAGACGCTCCTGGACCTGTTCACAATTAAACAGCAGCTGGGGGGCATCTCAGGAAAGAACGTGGTTCTGGTCGGAGATCTAAAATACGGAAGGACCGTCCATTCATTGGCGGAGGCCCTGGCGATGTTCGGTGCGGAGCTGACGTTCGTAGCCCCGCCCCTCCTGCAGATGCCCAACGAGACGGCCAAGCTACTTGAGAATGAGGGCGTCAAGGCCCGCCTGTGCTCGAACCTGGAGGACGTCATCGCCGATGCGGATGTTCTCTACGTCACGCGCATCCAGAAGGAGAGATTTCCGGACCTGTCTGAGTACGAGAAGGTGGCCGGCTGCTACCGCATAGACAACATCCTGTTGAGGGAGGCAAAGAAGGGCCTGGTCATCATGCACCCCTTACCACGCGTGGACGAGATCGCCCCCGAGGTGGACATGACCGAGAACGCCAAGTACTTCCAGCAGGCCTTCAACGGGGTGCCAGTGCGCATGGCTCTGCTGACCATGATCTTAGGAGGGGAGCTGAGATGAAGGACTTCAGGGTTACGCCGATCAGGAACGGTACTGTGATCGACCATATCGAGTGCGGCCAGGCCCTCAAGGTCCTGCGCATCATCAAGGTGACCGGCGACGTCCGATCGACTGTGTCGGTGCTCATGCACGTCCCTTCGAAGAAGGAGGGCTGGAAGGACGTCGTCAAGGTCGAGGACCGGGAGCTGGACCCCCGGGAGGTCGACAAGATCTCCCTAATCGCCCCCAAGGCGACCATCAACATCATCCGGGACTTCAATGTCGCCGAAAAGTACAGCGTCACCATGCCCGATGTCGTTAAGGGAATAATCAAATGCGGCAATCACAACTGCATCACCAACAAGAACGAGCCGGTGGAGCCTGAGTTCATCGTCGAGTCCAAGCTCCCGGTCGTCCTCAGATGCAAATACTGCGACCGCAACCAGGAGGACTTCGCCGAGAGGCTGGCATAGGTCGATCAAAAGGTCCGAGAAAGAATATCGCGGGGCGAGGACGTGGTCCTCGTCACCGCATAGACGAGATCACCGGAGCCAGACGAGCTCTTCCTTGGTCCTGGTGACTATGCGGTTCATGCTCTCCAGTATAACCTGGTCCTCTATATCGCGGTCCACCGTGGCCACGATTAGAAGGCTCGAGGAAAGCTCGGATATGAATAGCTTGGTGTTTCGGAATACTGCTATGAGGTACTCGATCTTGTCTTTGAAAATGTCGTTCTTGGTGGCCTCTGCGGCCGAGAACATGATGGCGGCCATGGCCGAGAAGGTTTCCGCTCGAGCCGAGGATGCTGCCTTGCCCGCAATCATGAGACCGGTCTTCGATACGATAGTGATGCTCTGAACGTTCTTCCCCTGTGGGAACTCCCCACGGATGATTTCGTCAAGGATGTTCTCGACAGACTTGGCGTCCTGCACAGACCTTCCTCCACCCAGTGAACCCACGTTCCCCTAGGTCTTGGTGTATAAGAGGGAGCTTGATTATATCCTTTCCGCATTTGGTTACCTGGTTCCATACTATCTCGCGATGTAGCACCTTTCCCGTCCGTTTCCCGTTATACGAGAAAAAAGACATGTATGACATCACCGATGCTTCCAGACAAGGCGGTCCATGAACAAGGTCCTCGTAGTAACGGGAATGCCTGGTGCGGGCAAGGAGGAGTTCGTAAAGGTCGCACAGCGGAAAGGATACGCCATCATCCGCATGGGCGACGTCGTCCGTCAAGAGGCAGAGCGACAGGGCGTGATCATGGACGACAAAGGGATCGGGGGGTTCGCCACCTCAGAGCGGCAGGTGCATGGCCCAGAAATATGGGCACGGCGGTGCCTGGACATGCTGGGACCGGGGCCGACGGTCATTGACGGATCCCGCAGCTTGAGGGAGATGAAGGCCTTCCGCTCGGCCCTCGGGGAGGATACTGCGCTGGTGGCCGTTCACAGCTCTCCTGCCGTCCGTTTTGAGCGCCTACGTAAGCGCAACCGTTCTGATGCTCCACGGAGCATCCAGGAGTTTGCAGATCGGGACGAACGGGAACTGGGCTGGGGCCTGGGCTCTCTGATAGCCATGGCCGACATCATGATGGTGAACGAGGGCACCTTGGAGGAGTTCCATGCTCTTGTCGACAAGGAGTTGATGTGACATGGTGAAGTACAGGCTGATCCGTCTGTGCAAGGAGGACGCCATGTCGGTGGTGCCCCTGGAGATGCACCGCTACGATATGGAATCGGCCACAGAGCTGTTGAAGGAAAAAGGATATGAGGTCGTGGCCCAGGGACCGATGGTCGTCATCAGGGACCTGGACCACGAAGCCACTTTCTATCCGAGCGGCCGCATCCTTCTCTCTCATGTGGAGAACAAGGAGGTGGCGGCTTCAGTGGCAGATAGGATCTACGATATAGTCGAGGGTTCGATGGAGCCGGTGCCTTCCAGAAGGTCCTGAGGCATTTCCTGGCGCATTGGTGCTTTCAGCGGCTTCTCGAGGTCCTCAGGGCCAAGGCACAGATCGGCGATGGATCCGTCGCGGTAGCTGACTACGAGCTTCAACCGGTCCTCTTCCAGACGGAGCTCGATGGAGCGCAGGTTGGATATGTAGGACATCTCCCGGCGGTCAATGCTCGCCCGGCTGATGATCTTGTTCTGCTCCATTTCCTTTATCATGCGGTAGCAGCGGGACATCGACATCCGGCTTGCGGAAGCGATCTCCTTGGCCGACCTTGGCTTGAGGTCGATGGCTGATAATATTCTCCTGCTGTCCAAATCACAGGTTAGCTGTGCTATGTCGAAGTACACTTTTGCATCCCATCCTAAGATAAGGACCGATAAATAAATATAAAGGAGTTGGTCCCCGATTATCCATCCTGATAGCCTGGCCTCATTTTTAAATTGTCCAGTGTCATATAATTCTCGATTCATTTTTTGAAATTAGTATTCACCCAGGTAGAATTAAATACGCTGGCTCTCTGCCATCATATAAAAGGTGGAGGAGGCATGGGGAAGAAGAGCGCGTTCCTCTGGATAATTCCGGTCCTTGCTGCAGCCCTGCTGCTGGCAGTCCCCGCGTCCTTTATCATAACTAGCGTTCCCGCGGTCAATGAGGCCGCAACCCCCTCCATCCCCTATAACGCTGACAGCATCTTCTCTGAGGGTACGATCTTCGATTCGTTCCGTGAACCACTAGACCTTCCCGGGGAATTGAGGGACATGGCCCTGGGAGAACTGAACGGGGACGGCATCACTGATGTGGCCGTCGCCAACGCATCTTCCATCATGATCTACCATGGTCTGGGAGATGGCTCGCTGAGCGCTGTATCCACAACGCTGACCCGCGGAGGTATGGATGACATAAGGAGCCTGGCCATAGGAGATCTGGACGGGGACGGTAAGGACGATTTGGCCGCGGCCTACACCAACATCAGCGGGGAGAACCCCAAGGTGACCTTGTTCTACCAGAACACCGGCTTCTCCACAGCGCTGGATGTTGGAATCTTTCCCGATCCCCAGCGGGTGGTCATAGGTCACTTCGAGGGGTCTAGCTACAACAGCCTGGCGGTGGCCTGCCGGGGGGACCCGGGAGAGGGCATCGATGCCAACATCTCCCTCATCCGATGGCCCTTCACCCAGACATATCATCAGGTCCAGATCGGCGTCTCCCAAATGGCCGATATTGCCTATCTCACAGCAGGATACGACGGCTCGGACGGCCGGATCGACCTCATCGCCGGAGAGCCAGGCGGCGATCGGGTCCTGGTCCTTACTCAGCCATCCACCTTCTCTCCGGCCTGGAGCATGAGGAACGTGGAGATTGGAGGATCGCTCACGGACGTCCAGATGGTGAACTATACTGGCAACGGACCAAAGGACCTCGCCGTGATCAATTCGGGTGAGGAGCGGGTGGAGATCCGGGCCAATACTGGTTCTGGCATACCTGCTTCGGCCACCGCCATCATCGACGGGTTTGGCAATGCTGTCGCCATGTCCTTCGGGCACCTCTCTGGCTCGAGCCGTCCCGACCTCGTACTTGTATCGGAGGATGATACCTGTCGCGTGTACACAAATGAAGGAGGTACGGTGGACGCAGAATACGATCATCGGTTCCCCATCGAAGATCGTCCGGTGAAGATGCTCGCTCTTGACCACGGTTCCAGTGCAGATGGCATCTATGTACTATCTAACGGAGGGGCAGGGGACGCTCCCTCCCTCGCCTTCTACCCATACGTCAACGGCACGATCGGCAACGCCGATGTGAACGTCTTCCGCGAGGGCGGTAAGTTCACCGCGCTATATGCCGGAAACCTCTCCTTCGATGCCGTGGTGGCCATCGTGGATGGGGAGGACCTGGTCACGATCTCTGATATCGCCGGAGAGGCCCAGGCGACCCTACCCGCTCAGGCTGGTCCTTGCGGGCTCTACATCGGCGATCTTGACGGCGATGGTACCGATGACCTCGCGGTCCTGAACGGTGATGCAGGGACCGTCAGCGTGTTCAGGGGCAGCAGCGAAATAATGACCAAGGGAGTACCCGATGCCATCGTCTCACTAGGCCTGACGTCCCCCCGTTCCATATGCGGAGGGTACATCGGGGCACTGGGCGAGGGAGTGCTGGCGGTGGGCGGAAGCGATGGAGTGGAGATCGTCTACCACCCTCTGTCCACGCCCGTGCTGGAGAGTATCGGTGCGGGTACAACGGGGAACCGCACCGCTGTGTCCATGGGCAAGATCTCGTCCACTTCTGTGAGCGGAGGGATAGCGGCCCTCAACGAGGGCACAGGACGGATCGAGATCTACTTGGTGAAGGGGTCTCCCTCGATCGGAGACTGCTACCCGGATACACCGAATGCATGGCTCAACATGGTGGGCCGGGCGCCCACCTCCATGACCATGGGGGATTTCAACGGTGACGGGCGGGACGATGTGGCGGCGGGGTCGGCCCAGGGGCAGGTGAGGGTGTTCTTGAATAGCGACCTGGGGTTCTACGGTGACACACCGGCATCCATCACCTCGCACCTGCCAGGAGCTGTCTCGCATGTTAGCTCCGCCGATCTCAACGATGACGGACTGGACGACATCTCCGTGGGATACTCCTCCATATCCAAGGTAGGTCTCCTCCTAAGCACCGGAAGCTCGTTCTCCAACAACATCAACCTCTCCGCCGGAGGTCGAGCGGCCGGCATCTTCGCAGGGGACATCAACGGTGACCAGCGGGACGACATTGCTGCCTCCTCATCATCCAGCGGGGCCCTGAGCATATGGTTCCAGAGGAACCTTGCCCCATCGCCCCAGGCTTGGCTCTCTGATCTTACCCCTATCGAGGGGGGCAACATGGCCTTCGATGCCGGCAACAGCAGCGACTCCATGTCCGACCGCCCCTCGCTGACATACCTCTGGGACTTCGGTGACGGGAACACCTCCACGGCCGTCAGTGGGCATCATGCTTACGGGGCCAACGGCTCCTACGACGGCTACCTGGAGGTCACCGACCGGGCAGGGATGAAAGGGCGGGCGGTCTTCCATGTGGTGGCCGAGGATGCCGGACCCGTGGCGGCCGTGTACCTATCCTCGACGACCATCCACGAAGGAGGGCTCATTGGCTTCTTCGACGACTCCTCATCCTTCCCCGACAGAATAACGGCCTACCGGTGGGTGTTCGGGGACTCCAGCCCGCCGGTGTCCACGCGCGATGCGGAGCACCGTTACCTGACCAAGGGCACATATGTGGTCACCCATACGGTGTGGGACGAGGACGGCGACATCAGTACGACCAACGTCACCGTGGTGGTCCAGGACCTGCCACCAGTGGCCTCGTTCAGCTCGCCCAAGTATTCCTTCTCGGAAGGTGAGACCATCCACTTCACTGATGCCTCCTACGCCTATGACGGCATCGCCTCGTGGTCGTGGGACCTCGGGGACGGGCGGATTCTGACAACCCGGAACGTCACCACATCTTACCCAGATCCCGGACAGTACATCGTCGCGCTTACCATTGTCGACCAGGAGGGTCAGGCATCCTCGTTCAATCACACCATCACCGTGCTGGGGACCAATCCTGGGGCGGGAGAACTGGTCGCTGTGGCGGGGGGCGTGAGCTTCCCCATGGACGAGCCCATAACCTTCAGGGTGTCTGCATGGCAGCACTACCTCCCGATCGTCAGGTACGCGTGGGACCTTGATCACGATCCCTCATCAGGGTTCAACGAGACCCCGGGCATCTCGGTCAATCAGACCACCTGGTCGTTCCGAGCACCGGGAGAATACCAGGTGTGCGTGCGCATATACGACACCAATTCATTCACCGAACGCTTCCTGACGGTGGCCATCAACGATGTCCTGCCTACAGCCAGGTTCGTCAGCCAGACCGCCGGTGGAGGACACGTGACGTTCGATGGGAGCAGCAGCCTGGACTCGGCCACGGACATCTCCGACCTGGAGTACCGCTGGTACTATGGCGACGGCAGCGGCTGGACCTCATGGTCCAACATCAGCTATGTGCAGCACCAGTACTCGACGGATGGCATATACCAGGCCTCTCTGGAGGTGCGGGACCGTTGGGGGGAGGTGGACTCCGTGACCGGCAATATCGTCGTGGACACCAGCGCACCCTCTATCGACCTGGACGATGCCGCGGTGCAGACCGAGGCCTATGCCGGAGAGGAGGTAGTGGTCCGTGCTAAGGTCACCGATGTCTCCAACATCGAACGTGTCCTCCTGTTCTACCAGTGCGGGGACGTCAACGGGACGTTGGTTATGAGCAGGATCACCGGGACCGATACCTATGTGGCCACCATCCCCGCCCTGCCCCTGACCGGTCCTTTGACCTTCCATGTCGAGGCCGAGGATGCAGGCGGGCATAGCTCCCTGTCCGCGACCATGAACGTGAAGGTCGTGGAGAGGCCGGACAGCATTTGGATGTTGGCATTGGCGGCGGCAGCGACAATCGTCGCTTCCCTCCTCCTGCTGTACTTCCGGAGGACCACCATGGTGGTCGATGAGGTGTTCATGATATACCGTGACGGCAACCTCATGGCCCATCAGACCCGGAGGCTCAAGCCGGGGATGGACGATCAGATAATGGGAAGCATGCTGGTCGCCATCCAGGACTTCGTGCGTGACTCCTTCAAAGAGGATGCATCCACCGGGCTGAACAGGATGGACTTCGGGGAGAGGAAGGTCCTGGTGGAGAAGGGGGACAACATTTACCTGGCAGTGGTGCTCCACGGAAAACGCGAGGGAAGGGTGCCTCATATCATGAGGGAGGCCATCTCCCATACTGAGGAACGGTTCTCCGAGACCCTCGGAGAATGGGACGGGGACATGGACAAGGTGAGAGGTATCAACGCAGAGGCCAGCAGGCTGCTGCGGGGAAGTGTGCTGGACCTTGCACCGCGGGAGAAGAGGCGCGATCCCGAGGGTCCCGGCAAAGCTTCCTAGAGCCCTCTTATCTCATCTCGATGGGCGCCTCTCTAGCGTCGGATGCTTCCCTTCGTCCTCCTGGCTCCTTCTGACAAGATTAATATGCGACCTCCCTGTTGAACTCTCATGCTCAGCCTGGAGAGCCTGGCCATAGTGCTGGTGTTATGCGCAGTGCTATCCCTCCTTTCCTATTGGTTCGGTCTTCTGACCCTGAGCGGCTCCATAGCCTCCTTCCTCGTGGGGATCATCATCGGAGGCCTAGGCTCCATAGGTTGGCTCCTGACCCTAATCGTGTTCACGTTCATGGGCTTCTTCGTAACCAAGTTCCGGTTCCAGACCAAGGAGACCAAGGGCCTCCAGGAAGGGAAGAAAGGGGAGAGGACTTACCGCAACGTCCTCGCCAACGGGCTGGTGCCGGCGGCGGTGGCCGTCATATCCTTCCTCCTGGGAGGGCAGGAGACGGCCCTGGCATCCATAGCCTACATATCCTCAATAGCCGTTGCCGCCGCTGACACCACGGCCAGCGAGCTCGGCGTCCTGTCCGATCGAGCCTACCTCATCACGACCGGAAAGCGGGTACCACCAGGGACCGATGGCGGAGTGTCCGTCCTGGGGACATGGTGGTGCATCGTCGCCTCCATAGCCGCATCCTATACTGGCTGGCTCTTCGCCTTCCAACAGCTTTTCGATCCCCTGCTCATCATCCCCGTGGTCATGGGAGTGGCGGGTTGCATGATGGACAGTCTGATAGGGGCCACGCTGGAGCGGAGGGGGATGGTAGGAAAGTTGCAGAACAACATACTGTCCATGGCCTTCGGGGGCGCAATGGCGGCCGTTATCTACGTACTCCTGTGACCCGACCGAGGAAATCCTTTTATATGACCTCCCTATTCTGAGCTTTGGTGTGACGGCCACAGCGGCGGGGATACACCCGGTCCCATCTGAACCCGGTAGTTAAGCCCGCCAACGTTCCATGCTGTACTGCGGTGCGCGAGCCCGCGGGAACCATGGGGCGCTGTCAGCCA